>JALVZI010000347.1 GCA_027022125.1 Anaerolineae bacterium
ATGTTGGCGCTGTCATCCAGCACGCCGATTTCCTGCGCGCCCAAATCTTCCACCAAATGCCGCCATTCTGCCAGCACATTCTCCGGCGAGCGCGCGCGCCATTTTACGGGCATAATGCTCTGCGAACAGAAGGTGCAGCGGTACGGGCAGCCGCGACTGGTCATAATGGAAAACGATTTCGAGCCGTCAATGGCATCGGTGGCGGGTTGCAGGTTGGTGTATCGATCCATTTTGAACAGGTGGTATGCGGGCCACGGCAGGGTATCCAAATCGGCAACGGGGGGATGGTCGGGGTTGTTGTGTTCCTGCCCGTCGGTGGTGTGGTAGGTTATGCCCAAAATGCCGGAAAGTTCCGGGTTTTCGGGGTTCAGCCAATCTTTCACCGAAAAGCCGGGATTCCCTTTTTTGTTCCGTTCGACTGCGGCGCAGAGTTTCAGCCACGCCGGTTCGCCTTCGCCGCGCACCACGATGTCCACTTCGGGGCGGCGGGTGCTTTCGCCGGGCAGCACCGAAACGTGCGGACCTCCCAGCACCAGCGGCACATCCGGCAGCACGCTTTTGATGGCGCGGGCGGTGCGCCAAGCCTGCATCACCTGCGGCGTGTTGGCAGTAATGCCCACAATATCGGGCTGAAAACGCTTTACCGCCTCGGTAACGGTTTCATCTTCCACATCCGCATCGAATATCATTGTTTCATACCCGGCTTCTTCCGAAACCGCCGCCAGATACGCCAGCCCCAAATGGGGTGAGGTTCGGGTGTCAATCGGCAATCGGAATTTCGGGTTTATCAGCATCACACGCATAAATTTTCTCCTAAAAATGCTTCTTTATGTCCGTCAGGATAGTATAGTGTCACACACGCATCTTTGCATCGGCAGATTCGCGTATTTTTCGGCGTGACCGAAAGCACGTCTGCATAAAAAAGGGCAACGCAAAATACGTGTGCCCTTTTCTACCATGAAGATTTGCATCGCTTCAATTATATCCATCTACAAAAATTGAACAAAGTTGCGTGTTTCGGATTCTAACAACTGCAAGATTGCCCTTGTTCGCCGGCAGCGGTTTTAAAAGAACTGCCGCAGGAACATGTCTGCACCGCGTTTGGATTTTCGATGCGGAAGCCGCCACCCATCAGACTATCAACATAATCTATTTCTGCACCCACCAAATAGCGGTAACTGGTAGGGTCAATCACAACTTTCAGCCCGGCGGTTTCAAAAATTTGGTCGGTGGCTTCCGGCAATTCGGAAAAGGTCATCCCGTAATTCAACCCGGAACATCCGCCCCCCGACACAAAAACGCGCAAAACGTGAGTGTCTATATTTTTCTCGGTCATAATGGCTTGCAACCGCTGTGACGCGGTGGGAGTAATGGTAATCATATTTATTCTCCTGGCGTAAATTCGTGTTCATATTGTATCCACCGCGGCTATTTTTGTCAAAATCATTATCTTTATTGCAACAATACCCCCGTGCTCGGTTGAAGCGTGGTTGTTACCCATTCGGCAACCTTTATGATATAATTCGGCTCGAAAGGAACAACGATATATGACGCCAAAATTGAAGGGGATTTTGCTCACGCTGGCATCGGCGGCAATGGTATCGGTGACATTTATCGCCAGCAAACAGGCACTGAAAGAACTGACGCCGCTGGCTTTCACCCCGATTTGGTTCGGTATCGCGTCGCTGTGGGGGCTGGGCTTTCATTTTTCGCAACCGAACCGCGCCCCGTTGACAGCCCTGCGCCCGCACCTGAAACCGTTGGCGCTGATTGGACTCGCCAGCAGCGGCGCCAACTATTTTTTCTTTTCCGCCATCAAACTCGGCGACCCGACGGTCGTTTCGTTTTTCAGCCGCAGCGAAACGATTTTCAGCCTGTTGTGGGGCGTGCTGCTGCTAAAAGAGCGATTGACGCGCTGGCAGTGGCTCGGTGCGGCAGTGGCGGTGGTCGGTGCGGGGTTGATGACCTATCGCGGCGGAACCATCATTTTTCTGGTGCTGGTGCTGGCGCTGGTGGGCAATTTTTTCAACTCGCTGACCAGTCTCATCGCCAAACAGAACGTCAAAAATGTGCCGCCGAATGTGCTCGGCGTGGCGCGCACCATCGGGCTGATGGTCATTATGGGGTCGCTGGCGCTGGCAACCGGCGAACTGACTGCCCCGAGCATCACCACCCTGCTGTGGATGGTCGGTGGTTCGTTTTTTGGACCTTTCCTCAGTTTTGTACTTTACTATAATGGCTTAAAATGGGTGGATATGAGCCAAGCCTCCATCATCCGCGCCACCCAGCCCCTTTTTGTGGCGGTTTACAGTCTGGCGCTGTTCGGCAGTCTCATCAGCCCGCTGCAACTCACGGGCGGATTGATAATTTTGGCGGGGGTGGTGCTGATGGTTTCGGCGGGAAGCAACAAACTGATTTCATCGATGAGCAATCCGTTGATGATGTTTCGGAAAGGGAGCAAATAGTATGGAATATGAAGCAAGAGAAAAGGAGATATTATGTCAGCAAAAAATCCGTTTTTGACCGTTGACCGGCAAATGGTCGGCGATATTTTCACCGGCACGGAAGTGATGGACAATTTGACCGTGCTGTGCGATGAGTTCGGCTCGCGGTTCGCCGGCACCCCCGGCGAAAAACAGGCGGCGGAATTTCTGGCGCAAAAAATGCGCGATTACGGCTTGCAGAATGTTCATTCCGAACCGGTGGACTATCTCGGTTGGCGGCGCGGTACGGCGA
>JALVZI010000348.1:0-2687 GCA_027022125.1 Anaerolineae bacterium
CGGTCGCCGCGCCCGACCCCCCCCGCGGCGCCGAGTGGGGCGCCCATAGGGGCAGGCGGGCTGCCGGGGCGGCGGGCGCATCTGGGCGCGGCTGTCGGCGCAGCGGGCGGTATCGGGCGCGGTGACCGTGGCAGACAGCACCGTGAAATGGGGGCTATCGGCGGACAATTCGGGGGTGTCGGTGGTGGAGAGTTGACTGCCGGAGCAATCGGCGGTGGCATACCAGCCCACCCGCAGGCGGGCGTACCGCGCGGCGGGGTCGTTTTTCAGCGCCGCGCCCGCCAGCAGGTATGTTTCGCCGCCGGTGACGGGTACGGTCTGCACAATCGATTTGGTGGATGTGCTGCCGTCGCTGCCGACAGCGGCGGCAAATTGTCCGGAAAATACGTGAGTGTTCGTGATAGAGAATCGGGTGGTGCCGGGTTCGGGTGTCCAGTGGGTGGGGATTCCGCTTTCAAAACCAGGGTCGGTGAGCAGGTTGGTCGGTGGGGCTTGGGCGCTCAATGCGGCAAACAGGGTGAATGTAAAAAGGACTACTGTACCCAACACCATCAAAACGCGAGAGGTATTGCGGGTATGTTGCGTAATTTTACGGTTCACGGTTGCTGAAAATGGTTTTGCAAAAAGGTTGATTTTGGGAAACTATTCAGACACAGATTAAATAGAACACAGATGACGCAGATGACACGGATGAACATTATTATTGTGCCCCGTGGGTACGGATTTTTCTGTGTTTTATCTCGCTGTGGCGGCATTTTCGTAGAGACGCCCAAATTGGGCGTCTCTACGGGGTTGCTCATAATGCGTTTTTCCCTGCCGATTTCACCCTTCGATACGCCCTGCGGGCTACTCAGGATGAAATCAGCAAGAATACCGCTGCGCACTGAACAGATACGGTTTTGGGAAACTATTCAAACACGGTATCTGCACACATTTTTAGCGCACCACCAACGGCAGGTAAATGTGCTCCAACGGGGCAGGGAGCGTTGCCAGCGTGAGACCGAATTCATCTCCGGCTTCGGCGGAGGTGCCGGAGATGTCAGTTGAATCGATGTGAACAACGGTTGGGGGATACACATCGGGCAGGGTGCTGTCGGTGTAGTACACATTCACCCCACCAGCATCATTCTGCAAACTGCCGTTGACGTAAACATCCTTGTCGGGCGCACCGGCGGCAAAATCAGCATAGTCATCTCGATTGAAATCACCAGCCGTCAGCGAAGTTCCCAGATGGTCTCCGGGAGCATCGCCGTACCAGATGCGAGAATTGTTTACCACCAAGCCGCTGGCTGTGCCGTTGAGCGACTGCACCGCGCCGCGTTCGAGCGCAATCCCCGAAGTACCTTCACCGGGTGTACCGATTACCAAATCATCGTAGCCATCCCCGTTGAAATCTCCGGCGGCGAGAGCAGAAGCAAAGTTATCGTCGGCTTCGGATGTGTCTATCGGGGAACCATTGCTGTAGGTAATCACATCCTGATACCAGAGTTGCGCGCCGGAGGAAGTTAAACCATCGGCGGAACTGCCGTAAACAATGGTGACAGAACCGGCATCAGCCTGCGCGCCGACATCTTCCAGCGGAGAGCCAACTGCGGTGTCATCGTAACCATCGCCGTTGAAATCGCCGGTAGCCAGCACAGTGCCGAAGGCATCCCCATCCTCCGGGTTGCCATCATGGAACGAGGTGGGATTTGTCAACCCGCCCAGGTCGCCGTACCAGACATCAATTGCTCCGGCATCGGTAACAACACCGGAGCTTATATCCACATCTGCGCCGGGTACTCCGACAACCAAATCAGCGTACTTGGCGAAGGTGAAATCTGCATTGAAATTTCCGGCGGCTAAAGAAGCGCCAAAATGGTCGCCGATGCCCTGATAAGCGTTATACAGGGGGTACGTTTGCGACAGCCGCAGCCCATCAGAACTGCCGGGTACAACCAGAACGATGCCGGTATCTGTGATGACCTGCCCGCTGTGGTCATCATCCTTGAAAGGCGCGCTGACAGCCAAATCGTCGTAACCGTCGCCGTTAAAATCCCCTGCAGCCAAAGCAGTGCCGAAACGGTCGCCATTATGATTGGTTGTGACGCCGGTGTCATTTTGGGTGAAGACCTGCTGGTGACCGGTATCCAGCCCGTCCGCATCTCCGTAAATTACGTTGACCGCCCCAGCCTGATCCACCCATACAAAGATGTTGATTTCGTAGTCCTCGTGGGGGACACCTATCGCCAGGTCGAACCAGCCATCCCCGTTAAAATCGCCGCTGACCATTGCCTGAGAGAACTCGTCATCGTTCTCCGGCTCGTCATCCAGCAGGTTGTCCTGAGTCCACAGGGAAGCGGTAGGGGTCATCAAGCCGGTATTCGCAATGCCCGGAACCAGAATCATGGCGCCGGCATCTGTTTTACCGTGCAAATCCTCGAAAGGTGTACCAATCAAAAGGGAGTCGGCGGGCTTAGAAGCAGCCGATTGCAATTTCGCAGATGCGGTCTGCGCGGCGAATACCATCCCCACGCCGAGGGCAAGGGACAAGCCTGTCAAAAGGATAGCAAATAGAACGGCAAAACGAAAACGCATAATTTTCACTCCTGAATCAGGGGCAGGTAAATTCCCGGGGTCAATGTGAATCAGCGGAGTATTATTTGTTCATTATTCGTTATTCATTGATAATGAACTAAATGAAACTT
>JALVZI010000348.1:2697-8952 GCA_027022125.1 Anaerolineae bacterium
CGAATTTTCACAAATTTCATAGATTTTATGCTTAAATTTGAGAAATTCGCGTTAATTTGATGCGGAAATCCGGTCAAACAAAAAGTTTCAATAAGTTTACACAAAAAGTTTCAACCAGTTCATTGATAATTGAAAACACTCACGGTCCCCAACTGATGCGTTCCAGTGTCCAGTCGTGTTCGCCGGCGCCCCACGGTGGCGGGGGCAGCGCGAGTAATTTTTGCGCTTCGCCGCCGTTGACGGGAACGACCCAAATTGCCCAACCACCATCGCGGTCGGAGGCGAATGCCACCCATTGCCCGTCCGGTGAAAACGCGCCCAATCCGTCCTGCGCGGGGTTATTGGTGAGATTCGTGGCGCCGCTGCCCGCCGCAATTCCGCTGAGGTACACATCCCAATTGCCCGTTTCGCGGCTCATCACCAGCAGCGAATTCCCCATCGTGTCGGTGGGCACACCGTTTAGCGCGACAACTTTGGCGGGCGGGGCAAAACTGCCGCCGCCAGCTTCGGTTTGCCACGACGGCACACGCCAGATGGCACAATTTGCGCCGCCGCGCCCGCCGGGCCAAATATCGCAGGCGCGGAAAATTAGATAATCGTCTGCCGCCCAAACGGGGTGCAGTGGTTGCCCGGCATCGAAAATATCACCCAAAATCACGTCAAAACTCGCCAGATGATTGATGTCCGGTGGCACGAGACTTTCTTGCACAAACAAGTGCCATTCGTACTGCGAGTCTTTCAACCGCACCAGCCCACGATTATCGTAGGCTATTCGCGTGCCGTCGGGACTCCACGTGGCATATTCATCTTCCGGCGAACCGCTGGCTTGCCGCCCGCCCGTACCATCTGCATTATAGATATAAATGTTGTCACCCGCGCCTTCGCCGGTGGGAGAACGGTCGCCGTTAACCAACAGTTGCCCGTCAGCACGATAGTATGGCTGGCGCGCGCCGATGATTTTGCCAATTTCAGCGCCAGTTGTCACATCGAAAATATGGACATCATACCGCCCGAACCCATTGTCAATCGGCACAGCCAAATGCCCCGAAAATTTCGGCGCGGGAGGCGGGGGCAGTGTTGCAGTTGGTATGACGGTGGGCGGCAGCGGTTTTGGCGTCGCAGTTGCCGCGGGGGTATCGGTCGGCGGTGGGGTGAGAGTCGCAGTTGGTGCGTTGGCAGTTGCCGCCGCAATAGCCCGCGCCGTTGCCGCTTCCATTGCATCGGCGGTGGCGGTCAGCCGCGCTGCAATGGTTGCATCCAAGTTTGGTGTGGGGCTGGGAAGCGGCGTGTCGGTTGGCGGGGGTGTGGGTGACGGGGTGGGCGATGGTACGGGTGTATCCGTTGATTCGGCGTTTTCATGGGCAATAACAATTGCCTGCACGGTGGCAGTTTGCGACAGTGCTAATTGACTTTCTGCCATAGCGGTGGCTTGGGTATCAATTTCACTGCTGCGTCGAGCATTGAGCAGTAATAATCCGACAATTGCGACCAACAGTAACAGCACAATTACGCCACCCGCGCCCAAAAGCCATAGCGGAATGCCACCGTTTTTTTGTGCAGCGAGTACTGTTCCCGTTGAGGGTGTACTACCGCCAGAAAACACAGTGCGTTCAGGGGGAGCAGTGGGAGGGATGTTGCCAACAGAGGTTGGAAAGGGGGTAAATACCGCATCATTGGGCGACAGTTCTTTTACTTTTGGTACAGGGGCGATGGCTTGCACCGGATTGTGGATGAGCGTATCCTGCGCGGAAAGCCCAACAGCGGCGCGCAGGGCATTCGCCAAATCAAGCGCGCTCTGGAATCGGTCATCGGGATTTTTTGCCAGCGCTTTTAAAATGACAGATTCCACCGCTTCCGGCAAATCGGGATTGATACTGCGCGGCAGTGGCAGCGGGTCAGAAATATGTTTCATAATGATAGCAAAAGGGGTATCCGCATCGAATGGCACACGCCCGGTGATCATTTCATACAGCACCACCCCCAGCGAGTAAATATCGCTGCGAACATCGCCGCGGTGTCCCTGTCCCTGTTCTGGTGACATATATGCCGGTGTGCCCGCCACCGCACCGGTAACCGTATATTGTGTTGCACCGACAATTTTGGCAATGCCAAAATCAAGTACCAGCACCCGTCCTTCTTTGGTCAGCATAAAATTCGCCGGTTTCAAATCTCGGTGAACCATACCGTGTCGGTGAGCATAGTCAATGGCATCGCACAGTGCTATCATAATGCGCGCGCTCTCTTCCACCGAAAAAATCTGCCCTTTGCGACTGCGCTCGTGCAATTCGGCTTTCAGGGTAGGACCATCCACAAATTCCATCGCCATATAATACAGGTCATCCTGCACATCAAAATCGAAAACCTGCACGATGTTCGGATGGCGCAGATTTGCCACGGCACGGGCTTCGCGTTCAAACCGCCCGATGAAATCGGCATCATCCGCCAAATATGAATGTAGAATTTTCAGGGCAACATAGCGGTCGAGACCGGGCTGGTAGGCTTTGTACACTTCCGCCATTCCCCCGCGTCCCAATCGGGCGACAATTCGATATTTACCAACGGTTTTTCCAATTAAATCGGGCATAAAATCACACTTGTGGGGTTAAATTATAGCAAAATTATAACACTGCCCCGCCATTGCGTCAATGTGAAAATTGTCTCGCGAATATTTGGCATTTGGCATCACCCCCGCTATAATTCAAATAGTGAATTTTGGATTATGGCACAAACAAAAGAAGAACACACCCTTTCAATTTTAGAAAACATTGAGCGCAACCCCGAGATAACCCAAGCCGATTTGGCGGCACAGTTGGGCATAGCAGTGGGAAGCGTGAACTGGTACATCAAGCGTATGGTTAAAAAAGGCTGGGTGAAAGTTTCGCGGATGCAGCGGCGGCGATTACGCTATCTGCTCACCCCGCAGGGCATCAGCGAAAAAAGCCGGTTGACCGCATTGTTTTTGCAGGCATCGCTAAAATGGTACCGGCTGACACGCAGCGACACCAAACGTCTGTTGAATGATGTTCGCCGCGCCGGATTCGACGCGGTGTGTATTGAAGGGGACGGCGATTTGGCGGAAATTGTGTACCTGACGTGTCTGGAAGCGGGGGTGTCGGTGCTGCCGGAAGTTGACACGGCATATCCCGTTTTCAAAATTGTAGATTTTCACACCCGGTTGGATATGCCGGGAAGAGACAACCATCAGAAAGGATAGTCTATTTTGAGTAATTATCTAGTTACCGGTGGTGCCGGTTTCATCGGCTCAAATATCGCAGAGGAACTGTTACGGCGTGGGCACACTGTCCGCATTTTGGATAATTTCTCTACCGGACAGCGACGCAACATAAAGTTGATACAGGCAGATGAACAATCGGCAAAACGGTTGGAAGTCATCGAAGGCGATTTACGCAGTTATCATATCGTGCAAGAAGCGGTCGAAGGGGTAGATTATGTTTTGCATCAAGGGGCATTACCGTCTGTACCGCGCTCGGTAAAAGACCCGCTCACTTCCAACGAAGTGAATGTGGTGGGCACACTCAATCTGCTGCAAGCGGCGCGCAAAGCCGGTGTCAAACGGTTGGTTTATGCCTCGTCGTCGTCGGTTTATGGAGATAACCCCACACTGCCCAAAGTGGAAACGATGGCGCCGGCGCCACTTTCGCCGTATGCTATCTCAAAATTGGCGGCGGAACAGTATTGCCGCGTGTTTTACCAACTATATGGGTTCGAGACGGTGGCGTTGCGCTATTTTAATGTGTTTGGACCCCGGCAAGACCCCACTTCATTCTACTCGGCAGTGATACCTAAATTCATTATGGCGGCGTTGAACGACCGGGAAGTTACAATTTACGGCGACGGGCTGCAATCGAGAGATTTCACTTTTGTCGCCAATGTGGTTCATGCCAACCTGCTGGCGTGCGACAGCCCGAATGCCGCCGGGCAAGTAATGAACGCTTCGTGCGGGGAACGCTATACGCTATTGGATTTGGTCGCCGAGTTGGAGAATCTGCTGGGCAAAAGCATCACCGTGCGCCACGCCGCGCCACGTCCGGGCGACGTGAAGCACTCGCAAGCGGATATTTCTCGCGCGCGGGCGTTGTTGGGATATGAGCCGTTGGTCGGTTTTAGGGAGGGGCTAGAGAAGACGGTAGGGTGGTATAAAACACAAATGGCAAAATAGCCTTTGCGCCGCAGCAACAACATTGGAATAATTGAATGAACCCGCCCTTTAACAAAAAACAAATACAAAAGATCGTCGAACGCCGATTGCGCAATCGCCGCTTTTGGCGAGATAGCAGTTTACTGATGCTGGCTAACATCGTTGGCATCGGACTGGGATTAATTCGCACCCCGGCGATGACGTGGTTGCTGCCCAAAGACCAGGTGGGCATGATTGGGGTATTCGCCTCATGGCAATCTTTTCTGGTTTTTCTCACTTGGCCTTCTAGTTTGAGCGCGGCAGCATACCATTACGTAGCCAAAGGTCAACCCGCCGCTTTCAAAGTAATGGTAAAGCAGCAATTGCGAACCTCGCTGTTCAGCATTCTCGGGTTTTTAGCCAGTGCCATCTACTGGTGGTGGCAAGGTAACACAATACTGGCTATTTTGTTTGTGATAGGGGGGCTTACCTACCCGGCGGCAGTTGTATTGGGCGCCTGTGCCGGAATGTTGGGCGCGCAAGAAAACTTTGTCGCTTTATTTTTTTATCGCATCGGGCGACACTTAGCCCGGTTTTCAGGCTTTGTTTTTTTGCTTTTGTCGCTGTGGTTATTCAAGCCGGTTATCACCTTCTTCGGGGTGAATCAAATTGCTCTGGCGCTGTTGAACAGCGGCATAACCGTGTGGTTGCTCTGGCAATTGCGTCAGGCAAACACGCCACCAATGCCACCCGAAGATGAAAAAGAGATGCTGCGCTACGGCAAGCATCTCACCGGCATCACGGCTATTGGCGTTCTCCAATCGCGTACAGACCAAATCCTTATCAGCGCTTTTATGCCTTTAGAAGTAATGGCTGATTATTCTATTGCGCTATTGTTTCAAGCACAATTGAAGCAATTGTGGAAAGTTTACTTAAGTGTGCGCTATCCCCCCCTGGTTCGTTTGCCCGTGCAGCGACGACGACGGCGTATTATGGTAGAAGGTGGAATACTTTGGCTTGGGTTTATAGGGATAGTAATAGTATTGTCTGCGCTATCATACTGGGTCATTCCTATCGTTCTTCCACCTTCATACACCAGTAGTATCCATTACATAATTGGATTATTAGCCACGTTTTCTGTAGGCGTACCAGGCTTTTTGGCTGAGGTTTATTTCAGAACAGAACAAGATGAGCATAGCCAATACCTTTTAAGAAGTACCGCAGCGATATTCAGCGTTGCCTTACCTATGCTTTTGATTTTTCCGTTCGGGGCTTATGGAGTTATTGTCGGGCGTTTGTGTGGTAACGTCGGATTGTCAATATTGGGTGGGTGGCTGTTTTGGCATAAACAGAAGGATGGTATAAATAGATGATAAAAAAGATACGGCGTTTTTTCCACAAGGTTAGAGTAACCATTGATTTATGGCGTCACAGCCCACAACTCAAGCAACAAATAGAAACTGGCACTCAAGAATATCGAAAATATTTAAAAATCCAACTGCGTCGTACCCTGTCCAAACGTAAATCACCGCTCAGAATGCGCACCAAATTATTGGTAGATAAACTTTCTGAATTTGTAGACCTTAACAAGTGTGATGTGCTGTGTATAGGACCCCGGAATATAGTAGAATTAGACTACATTCGCAGCAAAGGAGCCAAAAGTGTCACAGGAATTGACCTGTACAGCGAACACACAGACATCAAGGTTATGGATATGCATGATATGACTTTTGCTGATAACAGTTTTGATGTTGTGTACAGTTCACACTCCCTTGAACATTCCTATGATATAAAACAGGTGGTAAACGAAATTATCCGTGTGGCTCGTCCAAACGCACATATTGCAATTGAAATGCCGATACAATTTGAGCCGCAAGGGGCTGATTTGGTTAATATTGAAAATATTCAAGCGCTGCGCGCTTTGTTTGATGGTCACATTTCACAGAATCTCTGGGTTGAAGAGCAGCCACCTCACACACCCAGAAACGATAGCGGCGCATCAATCGTGCGGGTCATATTTGCTTTAGACAAAAAGGTTGTAAATCTATAAAAAAGTTTATGATAAGTAACTGATGTTACGCAGTCGAAAATTTGACAAAACAAACATTACGATGTAC
>JALVZI010000349.1:0-2388 GCA_027022125.1 Anaerolineae bacterium
AGCCCGCGCATCAAATCCACATTGATGGTGGTGGCGTGCCGGTCGAGCATAAACAGGTCGCCGCCGGAATACCGCCCGCCCTTCATCGGGGTGAAAGTGCGGTTCGAGCCGGGAAAACGGGCTTCCATCGTTTTTTGTTCCACCACCGGATAATAGAGGTCGTGGTCGGTTTGGCGGCAGATTTCCACAAATTCATTCACAATTTCGGTGGTGATGAGTGGAATATCGGACGAGCAGAGGATGACTTTTTGGAAATTCGGTTCGATTTGGTCAACCACTTCCGCGCCCGCCAGCACGTTATCGATGATATTGCCGCGACTCGGCGTGTAGCGCACGGTCAGCCCGCTGTCGTCAAATTCGCCCGCTTCCAACCCAACGATGACCAGCCCGTCAATATATTTCGAGCCGTTCAGCGCGTCGGCAACCCAGCGAATCATTGGTTTGCCGCCGATGGGCAACAGCGCTTTTTTGGCGACTCCGGTTTCTTGAAAGAGGGGATTTTCGGCGGAAAATGTGCCGCCGGCGGTGATGATGGCTTGCATGGTGCGCCTCCATTTCGTTTTGACCGCAGTTCGGGACAAGATTTTTAGTCCACAGATGGACACAGATGAACATTATTATGCCCTGTGGGTATAGATTTTTTCTGTGTTTTATCTCACTGCGGCAGCATTTTCGTAGAGACGCCCAATTTGGGCGTCTCTACGGGGTTGCCCAAGATGCGTTTTTCCCTGCCGATTTCATCCTGAGTAAGGGCGTATCAGAGGGTGAAATCGGCAAGATACCATTGCACGGTGAGCAGTTACCATTGTTCATTTTTCATTAAACTAAATGAAACTTTTGAAAAGTGTGTCGAAATTACAAAAATCATCGGCAATTTTTATAATGTCATTCCCGCGAAAGCGGGAATCCACGGTGTTTCGCTATGGATTCCGGATATTTCCCTGCGGGAAATTCCGGAATGACATTAAAAATCCGTGAAATTTGTGGAAATTCGTGGCTGAAATTCAGTCACACAAAAAGTTTCAACCAGTTCGATGATTTGGTGAAACGGATTTTCAAGAATCTTTTACACAAAGCCGATGAAAATCACATCGTTTTTGCGTATCGTGGTTCATCCGACCGAAAAGAGGCATTGGAAAAAGCCATTGTTCGGGCAAAGCAAAATTTTGCGGCAAAATGGGGCATTCCCAGTGATAAACCGACACATGTGCATTCTGCTTTTCCGGCTGATTTTGTTGGGTTGCAGATAGTTGATTACTATTTGTGGGCGTTGCAGCGTTTATATGAACGGGAAGAAGATAGATTTTTTCTGCTATTGAGAAACGATTATCGTTTGATTATGGATTTGGATGATAAACGCCATAAACCTTATGGGGAATGGTACAAAGATTCAAATCCACTCACATTGGAAAAATTGCGGAAATAAAAAACCCTCAAACAGACTAGGTTCGGTTACAGATGAACCGAACACACGGCATGGAGCCGACATTCGTCTGTTGCAGGGTTATCTATATTATAACCGATTGAACGGAAAAAATCAATATGCAAATCATCATTCTGCACAGCAACGACACCCACGGGCAATTGCTGCCCCTGCCCACCGAAAACGGCGCGTTGTGGGGCGGTTATGCCCGCCGAGCCACCTTTATCAAACAGCAGCGCGCCGCGCACCCGCATCTGCTGCTGGTGGATGCGGGCGACTTCTATCAGGGCACGCGCTTTTGGCACGCCTTCCGCGGCGAACCGGACATCCGGCTGATGAACATGCTGCGATACGATGTCGGCGCGCTGGGCAACCACGATTGCGACGGCGGTATCGGTGTGCTGGCAGACCGTCTGCGGCAGGCGAATTTCCCCGTGCTGTGCGCCAATATGACCTTTCCACCCGGACACCCGCTGGCGGAGGCGTGGCAACCGGCGGTCATCAAAACCACCGGCGGCGTGCGCGTGGCGTTTTTCAGTATGCTGATTGACGCCACAGAACTCTACCCCGCCGAATTTCAGGCGGCGGTGCGGGTGGAAGATGCCGTCACTGTGGCGCGGCGACTGGTTCCGCAGTTGCGGGCGCAGGCGGATGTGGTCATCCATTTGTCGCATTTGGGACAATTGGGGGATGTCGCCGTGGCGGAAGCCGTTTCCGGCATTGATTTGATTATCGGCGGGCATACCCATCTGCCGCTGGAAAAACCGCTGGTCATCAACGGCACACCGATTGTCCGCGCCATTGCCGGCGGGCAGTTGATGGGGCGGCTGGCGCTGGACGTTTCGGCGGGGGAACCCGCGCGGCTGACCGATTACCGACTGGTTCCGCTGGATGATTCATTTGCTGATGACCCCGCCATCGCTGCGGAAATTGACCGCTGGCGGGCGAAACTGCCGCCGGAGCGG
>JALVZI010000349.1:2398-2733 GCA_027022125.1 Anaerolineae bacterium
GCCGTGCCGCTCGACACGCGCAGTCCGGTGAAGGGTGGGGGCGAAAGCACGGCGGGCAACTTTTTCGCTGATGCCATGCGGGCGTATTTTGGCGATGCGGTCGATTTGGCGTTCGTTCACATGGGAACGCTGCGCGGCGACCGTATTTACCCCGCCGGAAATTTCACCAACCACGATTTGAGCGAATATCATCCGTTTGACAACCATCCCATGCTGATGGAAATTTCCGCGCCGCAGTTGAAAACGATTCTGGAGCGCGGGGCGAGCGCGCTGCCGTACACCGTCGGCACATTTTTATCGCAATCGGGGCTGAAAGTGGTGATTGACCCGTCGCG
>JALVZI010000350.1 GCA_027022125.1 Anaerolineae bacterium
CGGATGGGTATAGGGGGCAGCCATCGCTTTGTTCAAATTGGATCGCCACACGTTCAGAATTTTTCCGCGTGTGGGCAAAATTGCCTGATAGCGGCGGTCGCGGGCGAGTTTACACGAGCCGCCCGCGCTGTCCCCTTCCACAATATACAGCGCGGTGAGCAGCGGGTGCGTGCGCGAATCGCAATCGGCGAGTTTGCCAGGCAGGTCGCTCACTTCCAGCATACTTTTTCGCATAATGCTAGCGCGCACTTTCGATTCGGCTTGGCGGGCTTGTGCCGCCGCCTGCCCCTGTTTGACCACCGCTCGCCCCAACCCGGTATTTTTGCGGAACGCCTCCAGCAGGGCATTATAGGTGATGGAATTTGCCACCCCCTGCACATAATCGGAGGCAAGTTGCGTTTTTGTCTGCGATGTGAACTGCGGGTCGGGCATGAGCACTTTCAGCACGGCGGTCAGCCCGTACAGCACATCGCGCCCGCTCACCGAGCCGCCTTTGGTCATCCGTTTTTCATCGGCGAAAGTGTTGATGGCTTTGGTCAGCCCCGCGCGGAAACCGGAAACGTGCTTGCCGCCGTCGGGGGTGGGGATGGTGTTGACGGTGGAAATGATGATGCCGTCGGGGTCGTTGGTGTCGGTGTGATATTGCAGCGCCAATTCCAATTCCAGCGTCACCGTCCCCGCTTTGCCAGCGTCCACCTGCACTTTTTCATGCACGTGAATCGGTTTTTTGTGGAGCGGTTTTTTCCCGTCGTTCAGATATTCCACCCATTCCACCAGCCCGCCTTTATAGTGGAAATGTCGCGCCGGGAAATTGCCTTTTTTGTCGGGCTTGCGCCGGTCTTCAATGGTGATGGTCAGTGCCGGAATTTGGAACGCGATCTCCTGCAAACGGTGCGCCAGCGTATCGAACTCGAATTCTACCGTGTCCAGAAATTTCGCATTCGGTTTGAATGCTACCACCGAACCGGTTTGCTGTTTTTTCACTGCGTGTTTTTTGATGAGACCCTGATAGCCGCGTTTGCCCACCTCGCCGATTTTTTTGCCGCCTTCGGTGTAAATTTCCACGGGGGTGACGGGCAGTCCCAACTCGTGCCGCTGGGTGTACACCACCCCATCACGGTGGACGGTCACTTCCAGCCATTCCGACAGTGCGTTGGTGGCTTTGATGCCCACGCCGTGCAGACCGCCGGAGGTGGAATAGCCGCCGCTGCCGAATTTGCCGCCAGTGTGCAACTCGGTGAAAACCAGTTCCAGCGTGGATTTTTTCTTTTCGGGGTGTATACCGGCGGGAATGCCGCGCCCGTTATCGAACACGGTCAGGCTGCCATCGGGATTGAGCGTGACATCAATTTGGGTGCATGCGCCCGCCATCGCTTCATCCACGGCGTTGTCAATGACCTCAAAAGCCAGATGGTGCAATGCCTCAATGCCGGTGCCGCCAACATACATGCCGGGTCGCCGCTGGATATTTTCGGGATAATCCAGACTCTGGATGTCGGTTTCGGCGTATGATACGGGTTGTTTTTTTGGAGCCATCATGCTCTCCATTCAAATGATTGATTTTTTACAACTATTTCGGGTATCGTGTGACATTTGCCGATTTTCACCCTTCGATACGCCCTGCGGGCTACTCAGGATGAAATCGGCAAGGAAAAACGCATCCTGAGTAGCGGTTCGCCCCGCGAACCGCGTATCGAAGGGCGTTTTTCCCGTCCCTCTGGGTACTTGCGATTTTTTACGATTGTGCCGAGAGAGAAATGCGAACATACATTCTATATTATCTCAGATTGTGTGTCGTTTGTCAATTCTTTCGATTTGCCCCGCGCTGTGGAAATACGTGCCCACATCTTGTGGCAAAGACGCAAAAAATACCCACATCTTGTGGTAAACCTTCCCATTTATACTATACGGGTTTTGGGAGATTTATGCAAATTGCCCGAAGAAAATAGTACCGCAGGGCTATTCGTCGCCGACCAATTTTTCCATCAGCGTGAGCAATCCCCACAGCAGCAGGATGAGCACCGCGCCCCCGCCGAGACACAATCCGCCGGTGATGGCGGCGGGAAAACCCCATATCATCCCGATGAGTGTTGTGCCGACCACCAGTAGTGTGCCGACCACCAGCCACAGCAAAATGCGATCATTGCGGCGGCGCGTTTCGCGGTAATTTGTGGGGCGGTTGTTTTGCGGCATTATGGCGTTCCCGTGGCAGTGGGAGAGATAACCGGTGTGGCGGTGAGTATCGCGGTGGCGGATACGGTTGCCGTCACGGTGACGGTGGGGTTCGCGGTGGGGGTGATGGTCGGGGTGGCGGTGGGGTCGGGTCCCCAAATGCCGATGCCTTTTTCGCGGGCGGCGTTGGCGGCGGCGGTAAATTCGGCTTGCAAACGGGTATCCGGCGCGGCGAAAGACACATCCGCCAGCCCCTGCTTCAGCAGTTCCAAATTGATGAGCGTGTCGCCCTGATAGACATATCGCGGCAGTTCGCCATCGGCATTTCTGACGGTGGTATCCTGCACCAACCGCACCACTTGCCCGTTCAACCGGCGTTTCAGCATGTTGAATGCCACCTCTCCCCACGGCGAGTCGGGGGCGGGCGATTTTATTCCCAACAGCCGCACGGTGTAAATCTGGTTGAGCAAATCACCCTGCATAACCACTTCCAGCGTGTCGGCGGTGGGGACGTTTGCCACCAGCGCCAGCACATCGTCGGGGAGCGGGGTGGGGGTG
>JALVZI010000351.1 GCA_027022125.1 Anaerolineae bacterium
GCTGACGGCTGACCGCCATCCCCACACAGCGGCGAAAACTCGCGCGGGGGTTGGCGGGTGATATTTTTTGCCACCCATTGCCCCGCGTCCGGCGGGTAGAGAGTGAACCAGCGCGACACAGTGACTTCCGGCGGGCAGTCGTCCCCCGCCAGCAGCCCGGTGCGGCGGTCGATTTTTATCTGCCTGTGCCAGTCATCCACATGCGTGGGTTCCGTCCCGGCGATGAACAATTCTTCCACCCGCCGCGCACATCCCGCCGACGGCAGCAGCCCGTTCACCGCGCACACCGTTTTTTCCACCAGTCCGGCGGGACGAGCAAACTCGCGCGGCGGCAAATTTTTGTGCAGAGCCATCATCACATCGTGCCAGATGGGCGCCGCGCCGGTGATGCCCGTCACATGTTTCATTGGCTCGTTGTCCGCATTGCCGACCCACACGCCGGTTACAAAATCGGGGGTGTAGCCCACCGTCCAATTGTCCCGAAAATCGGTGGTGGTGCCGGTTTTGGCGGCAGCGGGACGGTCGAGCCGCAGCGCGCTCCCTTCGCCGAAAGCGGGGGCGCGGGCGAAATTGTCACTCAAAATATCGGTGATGAGATACGCCGTGCGCGCGTCCATCACCGCCGCGCCGAGCGAATTTTCGCGGCGATACAGTTCGTTCCCGTCTGCGTCTGTCACTCGCAGAATGGTGGTTGGTTCCACCCGATGCCCGCCGCTGGCAAACGCGGCATACGCGCCGGTCAGTTCCAGCAGGCGCACCTCTCCCCCGCCGAGCGTCAGCGCCAGCCCGAAACGGTCGGCGTCATCAAAAGTGGTGATGCCGAGTTGCCGCGCCATGTCGGTCATCGCCTCCAGCCCGACATAATCCAGCACTTTCACCGCCACCAGATTCATGCTCTGCGCCAGCGCGGAACGCAGCAGCACGGGACCGTGCCATGTGCGGTCGTAATTCTGCGGCACATACGGTCGCCCCTCGCGGGTGACAAATGCCGTGCGGACATCCATCATCATGCTGGCGGGTGTCAGCGGCGGATAGCCGTATTTCTCGGCAAAAGCGGGGTCGAATGCGGCGGCATAAGTTATCGGTTTGATGGATGAGCCGGGTTGCCGCCGGGCGACGGTGGCGTTCACCGCGCCATCAATGCGCGGGTCAAAATAATTTGGACTGCCGACCATCGCCAGCACATCGCCGCTGACGGGTTTCAGCACCACCACGGCGGCATTACGCACATTTTTCGGCGGCAGACCGTCTTTCGCTTCCGCCAATTGCGCCAGCCGATAGCGCATGGTGTCGCGTGCGGCGTGCTGCACATTCAAATCGAGGGTGGTGTAAACCTGCAATCCTTTCGTGTAGATGGCTTCCAGCCCGAAACGGCGTTCCAACTGCCCGCGCACATACATCACAAAATGGGGCGCTTCGATGGGGAAGGGGACGGCGGCGAATTGCAGCGGCTCGCGGGCGGCGGCGTCTGCTTCCGCCGCCGAAAGAAAACCGTGCCGCGCCATCAGCGCCAGCACATTCGCCTGCCGTGCCCGTGCCGCAGACGGGTTTTCCAGCGGATTGTATGCCGTCGGGCTTTGCGGCAATCCCGCCAGCAGCGCGCATTCGGCGGTGTCCAGTTCGGCGGCGTGCTTGCCGAAATAGGTGCGGCTAGCGGCTTCGATGCCGAATGCCAGATTGCCGTAATAGGTTTCGTTCAGGTAGAGCGTCAGAATTTCATTTTTGCTGTATGTGCGGGTGATGCGCCACGCCAGAATCACCTCTCGCAATTTGCGCGTCAGGTTGACTTCCGACCGTTCCTGCGGCGAAAGGAGCAAATTTCGCGCCAATTGTTGGGTGATGGTGCTCGCGCCACTGACGATTTCCCCTTCGCGGAGGTTGCTCGCCAGCGCGCGCAGCATGGCGCGGGTGTCGAACCCGGGATTGCTGAAAAAGGTTGCGTCTTCGGTGGCGATGGTGGCATTCACACACGCCTGCGGAATATCATCCAGTGTCAGCGGGGTGTGGTATCCCTGATGCGGGTCGTTGATTTGGTAGAGCAGCACGCCATTCCGGTCGAAAATATTGGTGGACGGTGCAGACGCGCGGCGATAGAGTTGGTCGGGATGGGGCAAATCGACCAGCAACCAGCGGTAGACAGCAAATCCCGCCGCCAGTATCAAAATTGCAATCAGCAGAAAAAAACGACGCATAGCAAGTTACGAATAGCGAGTGACAAATGACGAATGACACTTCCATTATATTATATCACGAATCGGCACGGATATGTGGCGCAAAACCGACAAAAATCCGTCAATTTTCATATCGGTTTTCCGTATGGTAAGCCGGATAGCAAATAGTGAGTAGCGAGTTACAAATAGCGAATGGACGAATCTGCGAATTCACAAGAACTCGTTGAAACTTTTTGCGTGACTGAATTTAAGCCACGAACTTTCACAAATTTCACGGATTTTAAATGTCATTCCGGAATTTCCCGCAGGGAAATATCCGGAATCCATAGCAAAACATAGTGGATTCCCGCTTTCGCATCCGCAGAGCACAGGCGGGAATGACATTTAAAAAATTGCCGATGGTTTCTGTAATTTTGGTACACTTTTCAAAAGTTTCATTTAGGTTCTGTTGACGTTTGCCGATTTTTCATCCTGAGTAGCCCGCAGGGCGTATCGAAGGGTGAAAATCGGCAGGGAAAAACGCCCTTCGATACGCGGTTCACTCAGTGAACCGCTA
>JALVZI010000352.1 GCA_027022125.1 Anaerolineae bacterium
CGAAACGCTGGGCGGGGTGGCAACGCCGCTCATTCCGCGCAACAGCACCATCCCCACCAAAAAGAGCCAACTTTTTTCCACCGCCGGCGACAACCAGACATCGGTGGAAATTCACGTGGTGCAGGGTGAACGCCCGATGGTTGCCGACAACAAAAGTTTGGGAAAATTCATTCTGGACGGCATCCCCCCTGCCCCGCGCGGCGTGCCGCAAATCGAAGTGACATTCGATGTGGACGCCAACGGCATTTTGCACGTCACCGCCACCGACAAAGCCACCGGACGCGACCAGAGTATGCGCATCGTGCCCGATAGCGGCTTGACCGATGAGGAAATCGAAAAAATGGTGCAAGAAGCCGAAGCGAACCGCGAGCAGGATGAAGCCCGCAAATCGGTCATTGAAGCGCGCAATCATGCCGAAACACTCATCAACGCAGCGGAAAAAACGCTGGCGGAACACGGCGACAAAGTGGATGCCGCCGTGAAAGCGGAAATTGAGAATCAGATTCTCGCCACGCGAAACACCCTGCAAAGCGAAAACGCCGCTGAAATCAACGATGCGGCATCGCAATTGGCGCAAAGTATGCAAAAAATCGGCGAGCAGGTGTACCGGCAAACGCCGCCGGAAGCCACCGCGCCGCAATCCGATAACGGCAGTTCAGCAGCGGAAGATGAAGACGTAATTGACGGACAATTCGAAGAAGCGTAATCATTATGAGCGGAAAACGAGATTTTTATGAGGTATTGGGCGTCGCCCGCAATGCCTCTCAAGCCGAAATCAAAAAAGCATATCGCCAACTGGCGCGGAAATATCATCCCGATGTGAGCAGTGATGCCAACGCCGAAGAGAAATTCAAAGAAATCAACGAGGCATACGAAATTTTGTCGGATGAGGAAAAACGCGCGGCGTATGACCGTTTCGGGCACGCCGGTGTCAGCGGTAATGCCGGATTCGGCGGATTTGGCGGTATGGGACGCGACCCCTTCGAGATTTTCGAGGAAGTTTTCGGCGGATTTGGCGGCTTCGGCGGGTTTGGCGGCTCATCGCGCCGAAACCGAAACGCGCCTCGGCGCGGCAGCGATTTGCGCTACGATTTGACGCTGGAATTTGAAGAAGCCGTTTTCGGGGTTGAAAAAGAAATCGAAATTCCGCGTCAGGAAACGTGTTCGCACTGTAACGGTTCGGGCGCAGAACCGGGAACTACCCCCGTGCGCTGTCCCGACTGCAACGGCACGGGCGAGATTCGGCGGCAGGCGGGCTTTTTCATCAATATCAGCACCTGCCCGCGCTGTAACGGCACGGGCGAAATCGTCACCAGCCCGTGTCACGTGTGCAACGGGCGCGGCAAAACGCTGGAATATCGCCATCTGAAAGTGCGCATCCCCGCCGGTGTGGACGACGGCAACCAGATTCGGCTGGCGGGCGAAGGCGAGCACGGCACGCGCGGCGGTCCACCGGGAAACCTGTATGTGGTCATTCACGTCAAACCGCACCGCCATTTCCGGCGGCAGGGCGACGATATTCATCTCGATATGATTATCAACATTGCCCAAGCCGCGCTGGGCGATGAAATTGAAATTCCCACACTGGATGGAACCATCAAACACACCATTCCGGCGGGCATTCAAACCGGCGACAGCATCACCCTGCGCGGGGCGGGCGTGCCAAAATTGCGCCGCGATGGCAGCAACGCCGGACGCGGCAACCAGATTGTCACTTTCCACGTGCAAACCCCCACCAATTTGACCAAACAGCAGCGCGATTTACTGCTGGAACTGGGCAAAACGCTCGACCGCGAAGTGGTTCCCCAGCGCGAAAAAAGTTTTTTCGACAAAGTAAAAGATGCGTTTGGGGTGTAAAAAATGACCGATGCACAGCCGCGCCTGTCGGTGCTGATTCCCAATTGGAACGGCGCCGCGCATCTACCCACCTGTTTCGATGCGCTGGCGCGGCAAACCTACCCCAATATCGAAACCATCCTCATTGATAACGCTTCCACCGACGAATCCATCCCGTTGACCGAAAGCCGCTACCCGTGGGTGAAAATTCTGCGCCTGCCGGAAAATGTCGGTTTGACCGGCGCGCTCAATCGCGGCATAGAAATCGCCACCGGACAGATTATCGCCCCGCTGAACAACGATACCGAAGTGGATGCTCACTGGGCGGAATCGCTGGTGCGCGCGTTGCAATCGCGCCCCGAAGCGGGGATGGCTGCCAGCAAAATGCTGCTGTTCGACCGGCGCGACACCATCCACTCGGCGGGGGATGCGTTTGGCGAAACCGGCATCCCCATCAACCGCGGCGTGTGGCAAAAAGACGAAGGGCAGTTCGATGACGACACCTTCATTTTTGGCGGGTGCGGCGGCGCGGTGGCATACCGGCGCACTATGCTCGACAAAATCGGCGGGTTCGATGAAGACTTGTTTATGTACTGTGAAGATGTGGATTTGAACTGGCGGGCGCAGTTGGCGGGGTATCGCTGCGTGTTTGCGCCGCAGGCGGTGGTGTATCACAAATTGAGCGCCACCGGCGGCGGCACGATTGCCAGTTATTTCACCGGGCGAAACACCATTTTCGTGCTGGCGAAATCGGTGCCCGGCGCAGTGTGGCGCGCTCACTGGCGAAAAATCATCGGCGCGCAGTTGAAAATTGCGTGGGATGCGCTGCGCGCCTGGCGCGGCGAAGCCGCTCGCGCCCGATTGCGCGGGCAACTGGCGGGCGTGTTC
>JALVZI010000353.1 GCA_027022125.1 Anaerolineae bacterium
CTGTTCGAAATGCGCCCCGTGCGCCAAACGCCCGCGCATACCACCGACCGGCTCGCCGAACTGGTGTGCAGCAACTCGCTGGGCAGCACCCTGCCTGACCGCGCGCCCGGTCTGCTCAAAGCGGAACTGCGGCGGCTCGGCTCGATGGTGCTGGCGGCGGCGGAAAAAGCCGCCGTGCCCGCCGGTGGCGCGCTCGCTGTTGACCGCGATATTTTCGCCGCAACCGTCACCGCCAATATCGAAAATCATCCGCTGATAACCCTGAAACGCGCGGAAGTGACCGACATCCCTGCCGGTGTGACCATCATCGCTTCCGGACCGCTCACTTCCGACGCGCTGGCGGACAGTATCGCCCGTCTGAGCGGCGCGGCGCACCTCTATTTTTTCGATGCGATTGCGCCCATTGTCACCGCCGAGTCAATTGACATGACCATCGCCTTTCGCGCCAGCCGTTATGAGCGCGGCGAAAATGTCGCGGGCGATTATATCAATTGCCCTTTCACCAAAGAGGAATATGATGCTTTTGTGGCGGCACTGCTGGCGGCGGAGAAAATCGAGCTGAAAAAATTTGAAGCCGAAGAATTGGAAGAAAACTTTTTCGAGATGTGTCTGCCGGTGGAAGAAATGGCGCGGCGCGGCGAAAAAGCCCTCGCCTTCGGTCCGATGCGTCCCGTGGGGCTGACCGACCCGCGCACGGGCAAACGCCCGTATGCCGTTATTCAACTGCGGCAGGACAATCTGGCGGGGTCGCTGTACAATTTGGTTGGCTTTCAGACCAATCTCAAATGGGGCGAGCAGAAGCGTATTTTCCGCATGATACCCGGTCTGCAAAACGCCGAATTTGTGCGCTACGGGCAGATGCACCGCAACACATACATTAACGCCCCCGCACTGCTGCGCGACACCCTGCAATGGCGCACCCGCGACGACCTTTTTTTCGCCGGGCAGATTGCGGGATTCGAAGGCTATGCCGGCAATATCGCTTCGGGGCTGCTGGCGGGAATCAATGCCGCGCGGCTGGTGCGCGGGCAATCGCCGGTGACACTGCCAAAAACGACCATGCTCGGTGCGCTGGCGCACTATATTTCGCACGCCGAACCGAAGGATTTTCAACCGATGAAAGCCAATTTCGGCATTTTGCCCCCCTTCGTGCCGAAAATCCGCAACAAACGCGCCCGCTATCAGGCGTATGCCGACCGCGCGCTGGCGGCACTGGAACCGATTGCCGAGGAAATTTCGCTGTGAAAAACCCCGCGCTAGCGCAATGGCTGGAACACATCGCCGATTTTGTGGCAGAACTGCGCGACCCGTTCAGCGCGACGCTGTTTGAAGGGGTAGTGCAGTGCGCCGCCACCGGCAACACCGATGTGCTGTCGGCGATTATGATTGCCGCGCCGTCATCCGCATCGGCGCTGGACAGCCTTTTTCTGACCAAAATGGTGATTTGGCACCGGCTGGAATCGGAACTCGACCCGGAACCCGCTTCCGATTTTCAGTTGACGCTTGAATGGGTTTTTCACGCGGCGACGCAATTTTTGCTGGCGCGCTCTGCCGCAAAAAACAGGCAGTCCGCCCCCCCCGATGCCGATATGCTGGCGATGACCCGTCAATTGGCGCGGGCAAACCGTGAGTTGGCGCGGCTGGAAAAAGCCCGCACCGATTTCATCAGTATTGCCGCGCACGAATTGAAAACGCCGCTGACGGTTTTGCAGGGGTATGTGGATATGCTCCGCGAAAACGACCCCGAAATTCTGGCACGGGCGGCGGCAAACATCGCGCGCGGGTTGAATATCGGTACACAGCGCATGGCGGCGGTGGTCAACGATTTGCTCGATGTTTCGGCGTTGGAAACGGATACCCTGCGTTTGAATTTCGAACCGGCATCGGTGGAAACGCTGGTGCGGGTGGCGGTCAACCAAGTTCGAGAAGAAGCCGTATCGCGCCGACAGAAATTTGAAGTGGACATTGCGCCGAACATCCCGCCGATTGAAACCGACCGGGCACGTTTCCATCAGGTGATGCGCCATCTGCTGACCAACGCCGTGAAATTCACCCCCGACGGCGGCACGATTGCCGTTTCGGTGGCGCAATCTGCCCCCGACAGCGTGACCATCCGCATCCGCGACACGGGTATCGGCATTTCGCCGGAAGACCGCGAGCACGTTTTCGACAAATTTTACCGGGTGGGCGCAGAGCAACTGCATTCCACCGGCGCGGTGAAATTCAAAGGCGCGGGCACGGGGCTAGGGCTGGCAATCGTTCACGGCATCGTGCGGGCTTTCGGCGGGCAAATTTGGGTGGATAGCCCCGGTCACGATGAAATAAATTGTCCCGGCAGCACCTTCACCGTGCAATTGCCAGTGAGTATGAGTCAATGAGCAATTATCAATGAGCAATGGTTGCGTGAAGTGTGATGAGTGAAACGTGAAGCGTGATGCGTGATTTTCCACTCTGCAACCCTGAAAGTGAGAAAGTGAGCAGGTGAGAAAGTGTGACTTGCAACCCTGCAACTCTGCTACCATGCAACCTTGAACCTTGAACTTTGAACCTGAAACAACCACCTACTGCACTGTCCACACTAAAAATTCGGATTACATCGAACTAAATGAAACTTTTACGCTTCTCTCTTTTTTGCATCTAATTTTCACGAATTTCACAGATTTTATGCTTAAATTTGAGAAATTCGCGTTAATTTGATGCGGAAATCCGGTCAAACAAAAAGTT
>JALVZI010000354.1 GCA_027022125.1 Anaerolineae bacterium
AACATCGTGGATTCCCGCTTTCGCGGGAATGACATCATAAAAATTACCGATGATTTTTGTAATTTTGACACACTTTTCAAAAGTTTCATTTAGTTCTATCAGTAACAAGCCTAATTTTCTCGAAAAATCGTAGGGCAGCCACAGAGGCTACCCTGTTTCGGGCGACCACAAGTGTCGCCCCCCTACATATCAAACGAATATCTGACTTGATTTTGCACTGGGTAGCGATTTGTAGTGCAAAGCGCGTCAAGGGGCGTTTTCCCCTGCCGATTTTCACCTTTCGATACGCACTGCGGCTACTCAGGATGGAAAATCGGCAAACGTCAACAGAACCTAATAAGGTGACATTTATCATCAAATTGATGACAATCTTCACTGGTCAGCAACGGGTTGGAGGGGTATACTTTATGCGGTTTAATTTAAAAAGGAGAATTATCTATGGCAAACGAAACAAAACGACGTATGGTTACCATAGATGGCAATACTGCGGTTGCGCATGTGGCGCACGCTACAAATGAAGTGATTGCCATCTACCCGATTACCCCATCGTCACCGATGGGGGAAATGGCTGACGAGAAATCTGCCAAACACGAAACGAACATTTGGGGAACCATTCCCACTGTGGTTGAAATGCAAGCCGAAGGCGGCGCGGCGGGTGCGGTTCACGGCGCACTGACCACTGGTTCGCTGACGACCACTTTCACCGCTTCGCAGGGGTTGCTGTTGATGATACCCAATATGTACAAAATTGCGGGTGAGTTGACCAGCACGGTGTTCCACATTGCGGCGCGGTCGGTGGCGGCGCAGGCGCTGTCCATTTTCGGCGACCACAGCGACGTGATGGCGGCACGCAGCACCGGTTTTGCGCAACTGTTCGCCGGTTCGGTGCAGGAAGTGATGGATTTCGCGCTGATTGCCCAAGCCGCCACCCTAGAATCGCGCGTGCCGTTTTTGCATATTTTCGACGGCTTCCGCACATCGCACGAAGTGATGAAAGTGGAAGAACTGACCAAAGACGATATGCGTGCCATGATTGATGACGAACTGGTTCGCGCCCACCGCGCGCGCGGGCTGTCGCCCGACCGCCCCGCCATTCGCGGCACGGCACAAAACCCTGATGTCTTCTTCCAGGCGCGGGAAACGGTCAACCCGTACTATCTGGCAACCCCGGACATCGTTCAAAAAGCGATGGATAAATTTGCCGGTATCGTCGGGCGGCAATACCACCTGTTCGATTATGTCGGCGCGCCCGATGCAGAACGGGTCATCGTGCTGATGGGTTCCGGTGTAGAAGCCGCCGATGAAACCGTGCGCTATCTGGTCGACCGCGGCGAAAAAGTCGGCGTGCTGAAAGTGCGGCTGTACCGACCCTTCTCCGCCAAACATTTCCTGTCTGCGCTGCCGAAAACCGTCAAAGTCATCGCCGCGCTTGACCGCACCAAAGAACCGGGTGCCGCCGGCGAGCCGCTCTATCAGGATGTGGTCACCACCGTCAGCGAAAGTATTCTCGATGGCACATCGCCCTTCGAGCAGATGCCGCGCGTCATCGGCGGGCGATACGGCTTGTCATCGAAAGAATTTACCCCGGCAATGATTAACGGTTTGTTCGAAGAAATGAAAAAAGACAAACCGAAAAACCATTTCACCGTGGGCATTATTGATGATGTGACCAACACCAGCATCGATTACGACCCCGATTTCAGCATTGAAGCGGACGACGTGGTGCGCGGGATGTTCTACGGGCTGGGTTCCGACGGGACGGTTGGCGCCAACAAAAACTCCATCAAAATCATCGGCGAAGGCACTGACAATTATGCGCAGGGCTATTTTGTGTATGACTCGCGGAAAGCGGGCGCGCAAACCATCTCGCACCTGCGTTTCGGACCGCGCCCCATCCACAGCACCTACCTCATCCGCAAAGCGAATTTCATCGCCGTGCATCAATTTGTCTTTTTGGAACGGTACGATGTGCTCGATAACGCAGTCGAGGGCGCAACCTTCCTGCTGAACAGTCCCTATCCTGCCGACCAAGTTTGGGACCATCTGCCGCGCACAGTGCAAGAAGCCATCATCCAAAAGAACCTGAAATTCTACGCCATCGACGCCTATTCGGTGGCGAAAGAAACCGGTATGGGCGTGCGCATCAACACCATTATGCAGACCTGCTTCTTTGCCATCAGCGGCGTGCTGCCGCAGGATGAGGCGATTGAGCGCATCAAAACCGCCATCAAAAAGACATATGGCAAACGCGGCGAAGCCGTGGTTCAGAAAAACTTCGCGGCGGTGGATGCGGCGGTTTCGCACCTGCATCGCATCGAAGTGCCGGGGCAAGCCACCAGCACCATCGAAAAACCGCCGGTTGTGCCCGATTACGCGCCCGATTTCATCAAAAATGTCACCGCGAAAATCATCGCCGGTAAAGGTGATGATTTGCCCGTCAGCGCGCTGCCCGACGACGGCACATATCCCAGCGGCACCACCAAATGGGAAAAACGGAATATCGCGCTGGAAGTGCCCGTTTGGGATGAAGATTTGTGCATTCAGTGCGGCAAATGTGTGATGGTGTGTCCGCATGCCACCATTCGCGCCAAACTGTACGATGAAAAAGAACTGGAAAACGCCCCCGCAACCTTCAAATTCGCCGATTCTCGGTTCAAAGAATATAAAGACAAGAAATACACCATTCAAGTGGCAGTAGAAGACTGCACCGGCTGTACGC
>JALVZI010000355.1 GCA_027022125.1 Anaerolineae bacterium
GGGGGGAACAGGTTTCGGTTGCGAAAGAGACTCCGGCGCGGGTGGCGGCGAAAACGGTTCGCCCAACACCCAGCGCCAGAGTTTTTTCCAAAATGATTCCATCGGTTGAAAACGGGAGTAGTGGCTCAAATTGACCGATGGGCGAGAACATTCAATGTACTTTTTCCGCACAAGCCTCAATGTCATTCCCGCGAAAGCGGGAATCCAGAGGCGGGTGCAGTGGATTCCGGATAATTCGCTGCGCGAATTTCCGGAATGACAAAGCCATCAGCCAAAAATAACTACTGCCGAAAAGTGAATGGTTATTGGTTGATTGGAGATTTCAACCACCAACGACCGGTTTACGGGAAGATGCCGCGCAGTGCCACCGCATCGGCGACGCGCTGCACGGCGAGCATCATGGCGCTTTGGCGCAGCGGCACGTTTCGGTGCTGCCCGAAAGTGTACATATCATCGAACGCCACTTCCATAAAATGGTGCAACCGGGTGCGAACTTCATCCACCGTCCAGTAGAAGCCTTCGCGTCCCTGCACCCATTCAAAATAACTGACAACCACCCCGCCGGCGTTCGCCAGAATATCGGGCACAACGGTGATGCCGCGATTTTGCAGGATGGCATCCGCTTCGGGGGTGGTGGGTCCGTTTGCCCCTTCGACGATGAATTTGGCTTGAATTTTATCGGCGTTGGCTTCGGTGATTTGGTTTTCCATCGCGGCGGGAACCAGCACATCGCACGGCAATTCGAGCAATTCTTCATTGGTGAGCGTTTCCAGCCCCGGCGCGGTGTACCCTTCCAGCGTGCGATTTTTGCTCTGTTTCACATAATCCGCCATCGCTTCAATATCCAGCCCGGCGGGGTTGTAATAGCCGCCGGAAATATCGCTGACGGCGATAATTTTTGCGCCCATTTCGGCGATATGGCGCGCGCTCCATGTGCCCACGTTGCCGAAACCCTGCACAACCACCGTGCATTCTTCCATCGGTTTTCCGGCACGTTTCAGCATTTCTTTCACCGAAATTGCCACGCCTAGCCCGGTGGCATCGATGCGCCCCAAACTGCCGCCCAGACTGACCGGCTTGCCGGTGACGATTTCCGCATTGCTTTCGCCTTTGATGATGGAATAGGTATCGGAAATCCAACTCATGGTGCGCTCGTTGGTGTTCATATCCGGCGCGGGAATGTCGATGTTGGGTCCAATGATGGGGCTGATGGCATAGGTGTAACGGCGGGTCATACGGCGCAATTCGTTTTCCGACAGGCGGCGGGGGTCAACGGCGATGCCGCCTTTGCCGCCGCTGAACGGCACGTTCACCAGCGAACATTTCCACGTCATCAACTGTGCCAGCGCCGAAACTTCTTCAAGCGTGACGGACGGGTGATAGCGGATGCCCCCTTTGGCGGGTCCGCGGGCGGTGGTGTGCTGAACCCGGTAACCGGTGAACACTTCGATGTGCCCGTCGTCCATTTCAACCGGCAGCGAAACGATGAGCGAGCGGCTGTTGGTGCGCAACAGCGCGAAAATATTGGGGTCAAGGTTTAACGCTTGCGCGGCTTTAGTCAAACTGGCTTGGGCGTTTGCCAAAAAACTTGCGCCCGGATTTTTTGCTAACATCTCAACTGACGTCATTGTCGGATTTACTCCTTATCAATACAAAATGTGGTTTAGCCGGTTTCGAGATTTGCCCGGTCAGTATTATAATGACCGGGAGTTTCATCGAACCAAAATACAGAGTAATTGTAAGGCGGATACACTGAAATGACAACTTACGAAGCCATTATTGGGATGGAAGTTCACATTGAATTGCAGACCGAAAGCAAAATGTTTTGCAGTTGCAGCGCCGATGCTTTTTCTGCCGCGCCGAACACCAACGTGTGCCCGGTGTGTCTGGGGTTGCCCGGCGCGCTGCCCGTCATCAACCGGCAGGCAGTGGCGTTCACCATTATGACCGGGCAGGCGCTCGGCTGCGAAATTCACCCGCATAACGTGTTTGCCCGCAAAAACTATTTTTACCCCGATTTACCGAAAGGCTATCAGATTTCGCAATATGAATTGCCGCTGTGCACTGCCGGAAAACTGGAAGTTTCTGCCAATGGCAAACGTAAGACCATCGGCATTACCCGCGTCCATTTAGAAGAAGACACCGGCAAACTGACGCACGTTGACGGCGGCTCGCTGGTAGATTTGAACCGCGCCGGTGTGCCGCTGATGGAAATTGTTTCCGAACCGGACATCCGCACGGCAGAAGAGGCTTACGCTTATGTGACCCAACTGCGACAGATTGTGCGCTATCTGGGCGTTTCCAGCGGCGATATGGAAAAAGGTGCCATGCGCTGCGAAGTGAACCTGTCGCTCAAACCGGTGGATTCCGATGTGTGGGGCACGAAAGTGGAAGTGAAAAACCTCAACTCGTTCCGCGCCGTGCGAAACGCCATCGCCTATGAGATTGAACGCCAAACCCGTGTGCTGGAATCGGGCGGGCAGGTAGAGCAGGTAACGATGGGTTGGGACGAAAATCGCGGGCGCACGGTGGTGCAGCGCACCAAAGAAGATGCCCACGATTACCGCTATTTCCCCGAACCCGATTTGCCGCCGCTGGAACTTGACCCGGTGTGGATTGCCGAACTGGAAAATTCTCTGCCGGAACTGCCCGCCGCCAAAATAGAACGCTACACCTCCGAATGGGGGCTGGCGGCACAGGATGCCGCATCACTGGCGGA
>JALVZI010000356.1 GCA_027022125.1 Anaerolineae bacterium
GGCGGCGGTGAGCACAATCAGCAATTCCAAAATGAGCATCCGTGTGCTGGACAGGTAATCTGCCATTTCTTTGGCAATGACCGCGCCCAGCCCCGTCCACGGCGACCCTTCGCGCGCCGCCAAAAATCGTCGAGCGTTAGTTTGCTGTGCCATGCGCCACCTCCGTTTCAAAATAACGGGCGTAAATATCATCCAAACTGGGCACTTCCGCGCTCAGCGACAGCAGTTTGCCGCCGTTTTCTATCACGGCTTGCGCCACATTTGTCCGCAAATCGTCTCTGGTCTCCAGTTGGATGACTCTGCCGTTTTCGCGTTTCAGATTGACCACGCCGGGCAGCGTTTTCAGCAGCGATACCAGATGGTCGGGATTTTCCACCTCCACATTGATGCGGTATGCGCCGCCCAGCACCTGCCGCGCCAGCGACGGCACCGAGCCTTCCAGCACCATTTTTCCGGCGTTGAACAGCCCCACACGGTCGCAGACGGATTGCACCTGAAAGAGCAGGTGCGATGACAGCAAAATGGTGATACCTTCGCCCTTCAATTGGCGGATGATGTCCAAAAATTCGCGCGCGCCTTCGGGGTCAAGCCCCATCGTCGGCTCGTCCATAATGATGAGTTTCGGTTGTTTGATGAGTACCTCTGCCACACCGAGCCGCTGGCGCATCCCGCGCGAAAATTTCCGCACGGCTTTATCCGCTACATCCGCCAGCCCCATCCGCGCCAGCGCGTCATCAATGCGGCGATAGGCTTCCGCGCGCGGCAGACCGTTCAGTTTGGCGGTGTAAATCAGGTTCTCCCGCGCTGAAAGTTTATCATAAAAACCCACTTGGTCGGGCAGATAACCCACCTGCGCTTTTACCTGCAGCGGATTGCGCGCCGGGTCAAGTCCCAGCACTCGCACTTCTCCGGCGGTGGGTTCGGTGAGACCCAACAGCATCAAAATGGTGGTGGTTTTGCCCGCGCCGTTGGGTCCCAGCAACCCGAAAATTTCTCCCGCGTGAACAGTCAGGTTCAAATTGTCAACGGCGGTGAAATTGCCGTATTTTTTGGTCAGATTTTTTGTTTGCAGCACAATATCGGTCATAGCGCACCTCCCGCGCCGTTAACGGCGACCGAAGCGCACCACCGCCAAACCAACCACGATGACCGCAATGGCAATCAATCCCAGCCCGACCATCCCCCACATGGTGGAGGTGCGCACCGTGATGCGAAAATCGGTGGATTGCACGGGCGCATCGGCGGGGTTGGCTTTGACCGTGACCATATAATCGCCGGCGATGGCTTGGTCGGAGGGCTGGATATTCGCCGTAACTTCCATCTGTTTGTCGGCATTCAGCAGTTCAATTTCCGCCGGGTCGAATTCCACTTTCCAGCCGGTGGGCGCAGAAGCAGTCAGTTTGATATTGCGGGCGGGCGCCGTACCCATATTTTCCACAATCACTTTGATGGGAGTCTTTTTGTTGACCAGCGCATCCGCCGAAAGCCGCCCGTCGGGTGCGGTAACAATCAGTTTCGGTTGCCCGGTGACCACCGCCATCAAATCCACCGAGGCTTCGACCGAGCCGCCTTCCGCCATTACCTGCAGCGGGTATTGCCCGGCGGGTGTGCCGGAATACATTTTCGCTTCCACCGTGATGCGTTTGGTTTCGTTGGCGGGCACAGGAATGCTGGTCACATCTTTACCCGACAATTTGAAATTCAAGTTAATGCCGCCGGGGGCGTTACCCACCAAATTGACCGTCAAATCTTCATCGCCGGTATTCTTCAGCGTCACATTATAGCGGAAAGTGGTATCCGGTGTGCCTTTCAGGGTCGGCAGGTCGGTGTGCATTTCCAATTTCGGTGGCAATTTATCTTTTATCGTCAAATCGAGCGGCAATTCGGTTGAACCGTTTTTGCCGGTCGCCACCAGCGTGAAATGGTATGTGCCCGGTTCAACATCTTTGGGCGGGGTAACTTTAAAATCAATGATGGTATCATCATCCGGTTCAACATACGCCGCTTTGATGATACGCCCTTTCCCTTTGAAAATGCCCGTCCAGCCATCGGGCAAATCCTGCACGGACAGTTGCACCACCTGCGGCGCGCCGTCGGTGCGCAGGGTTAAACTGAAACTGTCACTTTCACCCACACCGATTTCCTGCGCCGGGAATTTGGTGAAAAATGCCAACGTCGGGGTGCTGTTCAGCGTTTGCCCCCCTTCTGCCAGCGCCATCGGTGCGCCGATGGTCGCTATTAGCGCCAAAACCAGAACCAACAACCCGATTTTTGAAATACGTTTCATCTTTTCTTCCTCCTGAAATGAAAATAGCCCTGCCCCCACAGACGGGGCAAGGCTATTCGGGTCAAACATCGGCTCGTTTCCCTGCCCAATCTGAGAGGGAACCAACAATGTTTGTTAAGATTCTCCGTTTATTTTTTTAAACCCAAAATATGAAATTAACCTTAAAACAGCGTTAGATTTTCATTAGAAACCGATGTTACGCAACCGGGAGGTTCGATTTGCCCCCGGCAAACCAAAATACGGTAGCGGGGGTAGGGGCGGCTCGCGAGCCGCCCCTACGGGTTTTGGTATTGAACTGGTTGAAACTTTTTGTGTGTTTGAAATTCAGCCACGAATTTCCACAAATTTCACGGATTTTAAATGTCATTCCGGAATTTCCCGCAGGGAAATATCCGGAATCCATAGCGAAACACCGTGGATTCCCGCTTTCG
>JALVZI010000357.1:0-2567 GCA_027022125.1 Anaerolineae bacterium
CCGATACCGAGTCCATTTCCGGCGAAAAACCGGCGGGAGACGGGTGGTTTTCTGCCGGGAAAAAACGGCTGGGCGAATGGGTGAAACTGATTCGACAATTCGGTATCGGGCGAGAATTGCACGCCGCGGCGACCATTCGCCGCATTTATGCCGCGCTGATGGTGCTGGCGGCGCAGCAGGGATTACAGCGTGCCGAAAGCCAAACTCCGCTGGAATTTCTGGCAGTGATGCAGGCGGAATGGCAATCGCTGGCGGAGCCGCTGGCGGTCATCACCAACGCTTATGTCAATGTGCATTACGGGCAATTGCCGGAAGATGCCGCCGGACTGAATGCGGTCAAACAGGCGTGGGAGCGTGTGCTTTCTGTGCTGGAAGATGGGGAAAAGAGGTAATTTTTAATTTTGAATTTGGCAGGCTATAATAGTTGTCAGTCATTAGTTATCAGTCATCAGTTTTTAGTCGTCAGTGTTCAGCGATGACCGTCTACTGACACTGATAACTGAAAACTGATAACTGACAACCAAACACTGATAACTAAAAAACCGGAGGACTTTCAATGGCAGAGAGACTGGTTGTGGTCGGCGGGGTTGCCGCCGGGATGAGCGCCGCGTCAAAAGCGCGGCGGATGAATCGCAGTATGGAAATTGTGGTCTATGAAAAATCGGGGTACGTGAGTTACGGCTCGTGCGGATTTCCGTATTTCATCAAAGGCGAAATTCCCGACATCAATCACGTGATTGTGCGCACGCCGGAACAGTTCGCGCAGGCGGGCATTGAAGTTCACATTCGGCACGAAGTGCAAGCGGTCAACCCCACCGAGCGCACTGTAACCGTGAAAAATCTGGACAGCGGCGAAACATTCACCGACCACTGGGACAAATTGCTGCTGACCACCGGCGCGGTGGCGGTCAAACCGCCCATTCCGGGCATCGAACTGCCGGGAATTTTCTCGCTGCGCACGGTGGAAGATGCGCTGGCAATCAAAAACTGGATTGCGGAGAAAAAACCGAAACGCGGGGTGGTCGTCGGCGGGGGATATATCGGGCTGGAAATGGCGGAAGCGCTGGCGGCAAATGGCATCGAAGTGACGGTGTTTGAGATGCTACCGCAGGTGATGCCCAATATGGATGCCGACATGGCGGAGCACGTGCTGTCGGAATTGAAAAAACAAAATGTCACCGTGCATTTGAATCACGCAGTTGAGAAATTTGAGGGGAGCGGACAGGTGGAAACCGTCATTTCCGGCGATGTGCGCGAACCCGCCGAGATTGTGATTTTCAGCGTGGGTGTGCGCTCGAACAATGTGCTGGCGGAGAGCGCGGGGGTGGTGCTCGGTTCCACCGGCGCTATCGCCGTGGATGACCATCAGCGCACCAATGTGCCGAATATCTGGGCGGCGGGTGATGTGGCGGAAGCGCACCATCTGGTCAGCGACAGTCCGGCGTTCATTCCGTTGGGAACCACCGCCAACAAACAGGGGCGCGTGGCGGGCACCAATATCGGTGGCGGCGATGCCGCTTTCCCCGGCATTGTTGGCACGGCAGTGGTAAAAGTATTCGACCTGCACGCCGCCCGCACCGGGTTGACGGAACGGCAGGCGCAGGAATTGGGACACGATGTCGCCACAGCGACCATCAAAGCGAGCGCGCGGGCGCACTATATGCCGGAACACCCGCCGGTGCACGTCAAACTGATTTTCCGCAAACGCGACCACAAATTGCTCGGCGCGCAGATGGTCGGCACGGAAGGCGTGGCGAAACGCATCGATGTGGTTGCCGCCGCCCTGCACGCCGGATGGACAACCTTCGATTTGGGCAAACTCGATTTGAGTTACGCGCCGCCCTTCGCCCCGGTATGGGACCCAATTTTGGTGGCGGCGAATATCGCCAATAAATAACGAGTCACGAATAGCGAATTACGAATAGCGAGTGACGAATAGGTTTGAATGAACAATACTGCGTGAAAACCTGAAACCTGAAACTTTGAACCACCCTACCTCACATCATCTCACGCGGGCGATACTGCAATGCTTCTGCCAGATGCGGCGGCTGAATGTCGTCCGCACCCGCCAAATCGGCGATGGTGCGCGCCAGTTTCAGCACACGATGGTATGCTCGCGGGCTGAGGTGCATCTGCTGCACCGCCGATTTCAGCAGGTTGGTTCCCGTTTCATCGAGTGCGCAGTACTGCCGAATTTCACCGGGTCCCATATCGGCGTTGGTTTGCAGCGCCGTGCCCGCAAAGCGGCGCGATTGAATTTCGCGCGCCGCCTCTACCCGCGCCCGAACGGTCGCGCTTGATTCGCCCACCCGTTTATCCGACAATTTTTCGTATGGGATGCGCGGCACGGTGACGTGAATGTCAATTCTGTCCATCAGCGGACCGGAAATGCGTTTTTGGTATCGCTGCACCGCCGAAATGGAGCAGGTGCATTCTTTTTCCGGGTCGCCATAATAGCCGCACGGGCACGGATTCATCGCGCCGATGAGCGTGAAATTGGCGGGATATGTCAGCGAACCGGCGCTGCGGCTGATGGACACAATTTTGTCTTCCAGCGGCCGGCTCAG
>JALVZI010000357.1:2577-8891 GCA_027022125.1 Anaerolineae bacterium
AATTCCGGCAGTTCATCCAGAAAAAGCACACCGCGATGCGCCAAACTGATTTCGCCCGGTTTGGGGAACCGTCCCCCGCCGATGAGTCCCGCATAACTGATGGTATGGTGCGGCGCGCGGAAAGGTCGGCGGCGGATGAGCGGTTTGTCGCCAGGAAGCATATCCGCCACAGAATAGATGCGGGTGATGTCCAGCGCTTCATCCAGCGATAATCGCGGCAGAATACCCGGTATCGCCCGCGCGATGAGCGTTTTTCCGCTGCCCGGAGGTCCCGTCATCAGCATATTGTGTGCCCCCGCCGCCGCGACTTCCGCCGCACGTTTGACGTGTTCCTGCCCCTTTATCTCGCCGAAATCCACCACCGCCGGCGATTCGCCGTCGTCCAGTGTGCGGTCGGCGGCAAACGGCTGCATTCGCTGATGTCCGGTTAGATGGTCAACCACCTGCAACAGGTTTTTCACCGGATAGACCGTCACCCCGTCCACCAGCGCGGCTTCCGGTGCATCCGGCGCAGGTACAAAAAGTTGGCTGTATCCCAATTGATGTGCCAGCGTCGCCATTGGCAAAATGCCGCTGACGTGCCGCACGCTGCCATCCAGCGACAGTTCGCCCATAAAAATGGCTTTTTCCACATCCCCGAAAATCGTCTCTCCCGCCAGCAAAATGCCCACCGCAATCGGCAAATCGAAAGCGGGACCGGCTTTGCGAATATCTGCGGGTGCGAGATTCACCGTCAACCGCGTGCGCGGAAAAGGTAATCCGGTATTTTTGATGGCGGCGCGCACGCGCTCGCGGGCTTCCTGCACGGCGGTGTCGGGCAGCCCCACAATATTGAATGCAGGCAGCCCGTTGGCAATATCTACTTCAACCTCAATCAACACGCCGTCTAATCCAATAACCGAACAACTATTGACTTTGGCAAGCAATGTGGCATCCTCCAATGAAGCATTTTTCGAACTGTACAGGGTACAGTGGTACTTTGCCGATTTCACCCTTCGATACGCCCTGCGGGCTACTCAGGATGAAATCAGCAGGGAAAAACGCATCCTGAGTAGCAGTTCGCGCGGCGAACTGCGTATCGAAGGGCGTTTTTCCTGCCCCCCTGAATAATTGCCATTTTTCACCCGAATTATAACACCATCTGCAAAATAGATAAACCTTTGTGCTGACGGTTAATTTGTGGTACGATACATTCATTACCTGAGTTCGGGATAAGCGAGACAATGCCCAAGTGAGATAAAAAATAGTCCACAGATTCACACAGATTTACACTGATTTTTTATTTTTTCTGTAACCTTATTGAGACTTTTTGTTTGACCGGATTTCCGCATCAAATTAACGCGAATTTCTCAAATTTAAGCATAAAATCTGTGAAATTCGTGAAAATTAGATGCAAAAAAGAGAGAAGAGTAAAAGTTTCATTTAGTTCTGTGAAAATCTGCGTTCATCTGTGTTCATCTGTGTTCATCTGTGGACTGAAAACTTTATCCCGAACTGGGGTTCATTCCAAAATAAATTGAGGATGTTATGCCGACCATTTTATGCGTTGATGACGAAACCACCCAATTAACTCTACTGGAATTTGCATTCCGCCGTGCGAAAATGTCTGTGCTGAAAGCGAGCAACGGGCAGGAAGCCGTCAAGCAGGCGCAAACCCACCATCCCGATTTGATTTTGATGGATTTGATGATGCCGGTGATGGACGGTGCAACTGCCACCACCGCCATAAAAACCGACCCCGCCACCGCAGATATTCCCATCGTGCTGTTTACCGCCTATGAAACCGGCGAAATGGCAGAGCGGGCATTGGCATCCGGCGCGACGGCACTCATCAAAAAAACCACTTCCCCAAAAGAATTGGTTGAAACCATCCGGAAAATGCTGAAGATAGAATGACCCTCAAAAAATCCACCTCAACATTGCTGGCACTGGCGCTGGTATCAGAACTGATTTACTGGGGCGTTTTCACCCGTCTTTTTCTGTTGAAGGATTTGTATCGGATTATTCCGCCTGTTGATTACGCGAAACTCACCCGTTATTCCACTGCGGGGATTTTCGCTTTTATTTTGGGGATTCTGGTACTGTTTGGCATTTACTTTTGGCTGCTGCGCGAGAAACTCCCCGCCGCTACCCCGTACATTCCGCTGATTTTCGCCGGAACGCTCTTTTTCAGTTACCCCACGCTGGCGATTGACCTTTTCATTTACGCCATTCGCACGCGCGGATGGGCGCTGTACCACCTGAACCCGCTGCTGACCGCCCCCGCCGCACTGCCCGCCAGCGACCCGTGGCTCAAACTTGCCGCCGAATGGATTAACGCCGCGTCGCCATACGGACCCGTATGGGAGATGCTGTCGCTGAGCGTGTTCAATCCGGTAAACGGCGATTTTCTGGGGCATCTTTTCGCGCTGAAAGGTGTCGCCATTGCGAGTTACCTGCTTTCCATCTGGCTCATCGGCGATATTTTGAGCGTCATTCACCCCGACTGGAAAATTTGGGGACAGGTTGCCTTCGCGTGGAATCCGCTGGTGCTGCTGGAAACAGCGCAAAACGCCCACAACGATATTGTGATGGTGGCGCTGCTGCTGGCATCGGTGTGGGCGATGGTTCGCGGCAAAGATCATCTTTCACTGCTATTTTTGGCACTCAGTGTGCTGGTAAAATTTATCACCGTGCTGTTCGCCCCGTTTTTAATTGCATATCTGACATTCAAACTGCCGACCAAATTTCACCGTTACACGGCGGTGGTGTGGTATATCGGCATTTTTGCGCTGATGGTCGTCATCCCCATTCTGCCGATGTTCCCCGGTTGGGACAATTGGGCGCTATTGCAGGCGAGTCACGGTGCGGGGCGCAGTTTAATGGCGACCGGCGTGCTGGCGCTGGAAAGTCGGCTCGGCACAAATGCCGCTTTCAGCGTAATGCGCTGGACGCTGTACGGGCTATGGGCGGTGATTGTCGGCTGGCAGGCGTGGCGGTTGTATCCGCGACTGAACCATCTCGAAACGCCGTTGAAACTTGGCTGGACGGCGCTTTTCTGGTATGTCGCGCTGGTTGCACCGGTGTTTCACGGCTGGTATCTGCTGTGGAGTTTCGCGCTGGCGGCGCTGTTCGGCATTCAAAGCCGCGAATTTCGCGCCACCGTCACTTTCACACTCACCGCGATGCTGGTTATCCCGTATTTCGAAACCGTGCGGGTGTGGTATCCATACCTGCTGGAAAACGCCCTGCTGGGACACATCATCGGCGTGACTTTGTTGCTGCTACCCGTGCTGGTGGTTTATTATCGTCCGTCATTTGTGAAACGTGATGCGTGAAACGTGATACGTGATGCGTGAAACGTGATACGTGATGCGTGATGCGTGAAATAGGGATAGGGGGAAAGTGAGACTTGCAACCCTGCAACCTTGCAACCTTGAACTTTGAACCCCGAACCAACCGTTGACTTTGGACTTGAAACTTTGGACTTGGGACTGATCGCCACCCTGCTACTTTACAACTTTGAAACTTTGAAACCTGAACCTCCGGACGTGAAACTATGAAACCTTACCCCATTTTCGACCGCAGTAAATTGAAACTTTTGCCGCTGGAATCCCGGCGGCACGATATGACCATTGATGACGTGCTGCCGCTGGATGCCGACATCCCTCCCTGCGAAAACCCGAATTTGGCAACCGTCGCCGAGCGAGTGGTGCGCGCCCGCAAAAATAACCGCCCGGTGGTGGTGATGATGGGCGCACACGTCATCAAAACGGGGATGTCCCGTTTTCTGATTGATATGATGGAACGCGGTATCATCACCCATATAGCGATGAACGGCGCGGGTCCCATCCACGATTATGAAATGGCGCGCATCGGCGCAACCACCGAAAGCGTGGCGCGGTACATTCAGGAAGGACAATTCGGGCTGTGGCGGGAAACGGGGGAAATCAACCAAATTGTGGCGCAAGCCGTGCGCGACGGTATCGGTTACGGCGAAGGGGTGGGGCGAGCCATCGCCGCCAGCGATTTTCCGCACAAAGATGTGAGTGTGGTGGGCAACGCCTACCGCCTGCGCGTGCCGGTGACGGTTCATATCGGCATTGGGTACGATATAATTCACGAGCATCCCAATTGCGACGGCGGCGCACTCGGCGCAGGGTCATATCACGACTTTCTGGTATTTGCGCACACAATTTCGCAGTTGGAAGGCGGGGTGATGCTCAATTTCGGCACGGCGGTAATGGGACCGGAAGTGTATTTAAAGGCACTTTCGATGGCACGGAATGTCGCCTTTCAGCACGGGGAGGAAATTCGGCATTTTACCACCGCCGTTTTCGATTTGATTCCGCTGCCGGAAGACAGTGTTCATCACGAAGCGCCCAAAACCGATTTCTTGTACTATTATCGCCCGTACAAAACCATTTTGGTGCGCACCGTGGCAGACGGCGGCGAAAGTTTTTATATTCGCGGCGACCATCGCCGCACCGTGAGCACACTGTATCACCAAGTGCTGCCGCATTTTCTGTGATTGGTGATTGGTTATTGGAAATTGGTGATTGGTTGACTTTGGACTTGGGAATTGAAAGTTGGGATGTGAAACCTGAAACCTTGAACTTTGAACCTGAAACCCTCAATCTGCTGACCCGGTTTTCCGAAAAAACCGTGCTGGTACTCGGCGATTTTTTTCTGGATGAGTACCTGCTGCTCGACCGCACCCTCAGCGAGACATCGCTGGAGACGGGGCTGGAAGCGTATCAGGTCATCGAGCGGCGGGTCAGCCCCGGTGCAGCGGGAACGGTTGCCGCCAATCTGCGCGCGCTGGGCGCAAAAGTCATCGCAATGGGCGTTATCGGCGATGACGGACACGGGTTCGAACTGCGGCGCGCGCTGTCGGCACAGGGCATCAACATCACCGACCTGCTCATTGCGCCCGCCCGCGTGACCCCCACCTACACCAAACCGATGATGCGCGAACCGGACGGCACTATCCACGAATTGAATCGGCTGGATACCAAAAATCGCACGCCGCTGCCATACAACATTCCGCCGAAACTGGTAGCGCGATTGTGGCATTGGGCAACGATGGTTGATGCAATTGTGGTGGGCGACCAAGTGACGGAACCCGTCGGCGGGGTGGTTAACGGCACACTGCGCGCGGCGCTGGAGGAATTGGGGCGCACCGAGCGGCTGATAATGGTTGATTCACGAGCGCGGGGAAATTTGTTTCGGAATGTGATACTGAAACTCAACGCCGCCGAAGCCACCCGCGCCGCCGGGCAATCCACCCCCGATGCCGCCGCGCGGACGCTTTCGGCGCAGACGGGCAAGCCCGTTTTTGTCACCACCGGCGAAAAGGGAATTTGGGTTGCCACCCGCCGCGAAACCGTCGCCGTGGCGGGGGTTTCCGTGCCACCGCCGATTGACCCGGTCGGTGCGGGCGATGCCACAATCGCGGCGCTGGCGCTGGCGCTGAGCAGTGGCGCATCTCCCACCAAAGCCGCCGCGCTGGCAAATCTTGCCGCGGCTGTCACCGTGCGGAAAATCGGTACCACCGGCACGGCAACCCCGGCAGAGATTCTCGAAATGGCGGCATTCGCTCATCCGGCAGCGTAACCCTCTTCAAACACTTCGGATTCAAACACGAATAAATCGGCGGTGCGCCACGAGCCGGGCGGCAGATGCGCTTTTTGGCAGACGGCTTCCAAAAATTGAGTGCGATTCCAGCCCCGGTCGGTGGCAACCTGCGGCAGTAGCAATCCCACCGCGCCCCCTTTGCGGATGATGATGCCGTGCCGTCCGATTTCCAGTTCTTCCGGCGAATCAATTTTGTGCGGCACAGACAGCACCGAAATTTCAATATGGATGTCGGGCAGTTCGGTGGCAGTCACCGGCGGAAAACGATAATCGCGGCTGGCAGCGGCAATCGCCATTTCCTGCACGGTGCGGTACAGCGGCGTTTGCACGCCTTCCACCCGCCCGATGCACCCGCGCAAAGCGCGGTTTCTGCCAAACAGCGTCACAAATGCGCCGCGTTTTTCGTGCAGCGCCGGCGGCAGGTCGCGCGGCAGCGGTCGCCGCTCACCCGTCAAAAACTCGATAAGCGCGTTTCTGGCAATTTGCAATAGCAACTGCTTCTCGGTATCATTCAGATGTGGTTTCATAGTTTCACGTTCAAGGTTTCAGGGTTGCAGGGTGGCAATTAGTCCCAAGTTTCAAGTCCAAAGTCAACGGTTGGTTCGGGGTTCGGGATTCAAAGTTCAAGGTTGCAAGGTTGCAGGGTTGCAAGTCTCACTTTCTCTCTATCCCTATCTTACGTATCACGTTTCACGTAT
>JALVZI010000358.1 GCA_027022125.1 Anaerolineae bacterium
AATGGCATGTCAATGTTTGTGAAATTCGTGGCTAAATACAACAAAAGTGTTTCTGCTTTTTCTCTGTGATGAAATTAACTTGCCTCAATTCACTTCTTCGATGCTGAACAAATCTGCGGCATCGGTTTCCTGCCGCAATTCTTTCAGCAGCGATTCAATTTTCGACAGCGGCAGCGCAGAAGAAATCAGCCGCGCCAATTCTTCCGGTTGCACCTGCTTGAAGGTGACACGCAGCATTTTGCCGTTGGTGGAAACGGGCACGGTTCGACCCAAAAACGACAGGGTGTATGTGCCGCTTTCCGGCGCGTAAATTTCAAATCCGCCGCTGCCATATTCTGGTTTATCGCCGCTTTTAACGGTGACGGTTGCCCCCGATGGCGCGGTGGCGGTGATGGCTTCGCCCGCCACACCGATGTCGCCCACCAGCAGCGGGTGTATGTGCCCGGCGGCAGGTCATCGAACAGAAATTGCCCGTCGGCGGCGGTGGCGAACACTTTGACGGTGTGTTCGGCTTGCAGTTGCACGGTTCGCCCGCCGAGCGGTGTGCCCAGCGAATCGGTGAGCGTGCCGCGAATGCTGCCCGACTGTGGCGCGGATTCCGTCGGGGTTGTTTTGGCGGCAATATCCAGCCGGACGGTGGTATTTCCATCCACCCGCACCGAAAACGTTTGCCCCAGAAATGCCAGCCGGTACACCCCCGACCCGCCGCTCGCCATCGCCTCAAATCCACCCGCGCCGAATTCCGGCTTTTTGCCGCTGATGACGGTGAACGAATTGCCGCGCGGGGTGGTGACGGTGATGGGCACGTCCGGTCGGTCTGCCAAATTGCCGACAATCAGAGCCAGCCCCGGCGTGCGTTTGATGGCAACCTGCCAATTGCCCGGCACGGTGATGCCCATGCTGTCCGCTTCGGCCGCAGAGGCGGGCGGTTTGTATGTCCATGGTTCAATGGTGATGCCGGTGTAATAGTGTTTTAAAATTTGCTCGAAGGTGAAACCCTGTTTGGCGAAAGTTTGCGCGCCGTGCTGGCACAGTCCCACCCCGTGCCCGTTTTTCGGCCCCGGCGCGGGGCACGAAACGCCGCGCAGGTACGGGGTGGGGTTCGCCGGAGAGCCGTCCGCTTTTTTGAACACATCTTCGCTGTTGCGGGTGTGTCCGCCGCAGTTGGCGGAATATACGGCATCAATGGGGTAACGATTGTAAATTGCCACCAGTCCGGCGGTCGCCAAAATGGCTTTATCGGTGGCGATGTGAATTTTGTCGGGGCGATAATTTTGGTCAACGGACGGGTCGGTGGTGATGTCGAATTTTTTGCCCAGATACCGCGCTCGCCGAATGGCGTTGGCGGCATACGAGCGGGCGGCAATTGCCTGCGCTTTCAGCGATTCGGGATGCCATGTGGCGGGAATTTCCGCCGGCACGACGGCTCGCAGATAGTTTTCCAGCGTCATCGTTTCGATGCGCCCGTCGCCCAGTTTTACGCGGATGGACATCCCGCCGAAAGCGGCATCATTCGGCGCGGTGACGGGTTTCGGCGGCGCGGGGATGGTGTCATTGGGCGGGGTGCTGCCCGGCAGAATGTCGGGCAGGGCGGCGAGTCGTTGGGTGAAAGCGGGCAAATCGGGCAGATACTGCGTCCACACATTAAAAATGGTGGCGGGGTCGAAAGATGGGTCTTCCCACAGATAAAAAGTCAGCGCCGCCACCCGCGCATCGTTCAGCGTGTGCCGGGCGAAAAAAACAATCTGCTCGAAAAAATCGGGGTCGTATGTGGCAAAATTGCAGGCGCGGTTGATGACCACTTTCGCCGAAATGTTGTATCGTTTTTCAAATAGCGACAGCACTCGCCGCCAGCGAAAAGCGTGCCACGCCGACTGCTGCGGGTCTTGCAGCCATTCACGCCGCGAGCCGGTGTCGTCGCCCCAGCAGGCATATACCGCCAGCCGGTTGTCGAAATATTTGCGCACCGCGTCTGCCAAAAAATCGTATCCGGCAAATGGTTCGGTGATATTGCCCTGCGCGTCCGGTGCGCCATCTTCGTGTCGCCCCGGCGAAAACGGGGGCGCAACCAGTTGCATTTCCGGCGCGAGATATTTCACCACCTGCGCCACGCGGGTTATCCACCAGCCCGCACTGCGATAAAGTTGCTCGCTTTCAAAAAGGGGCTGGCGTGCCGGGTCGAATGCGCCGTCGGCGGTGATTGCCAGATTCATCGCCTCGGCGAAAATGACCAGCGGTTGCAGCGGTTTGATGGCGTTCCATTTGGCGGCAATTTGGCGGGCGTACCGCACCGCCGTCGCTTCCAAATCGGTGAACCAGTCCGCGGGATGCTCAAAGCGCACGATGATGGTCGCATCGGGGTGCGCCTGCTTGTAGGCGAACAGATTATTTTGCTGCAAAAACCGAACATCGCAACTGACGGCGCCCGGTTTCCAGCCGAGCATCAGTTTCGGATTGGTGGGTATTCCGTTCGGTGCGACAATTCCGGGTCGGCGCATGATTTTGAATAGCGAGTTACGAATAGCGAATAGCGAATGCAACCCTGCAACTTTGCTACTCTGCTACCTTGAAAGTGAAACGTGATGCGTGAAAACGTGATGCGTGAAAACGCGATAACTTTGAACCTTGAACTTTGAACAACCCTACTACTGCATCACCCAATCTAAAAAGTAGGATTACTCTCTCTGTAATGGTTCATCTGA
>JALVZI010000359.1 GCA_027022125.1 Anaerolineae bacterium
CCCATGTCACTCAAATTTTATCCCCCGAAGGTAAACTGGTCGGCGACCCGCCGGAACTTCCGCCCGAGCAACTGGTAGAATTTTACCGCTGGATGGTGCTGGGGCGAGTTTTTTCCAACCGGATGGTGGCGCTGCAACGGCAGGGGCGAATGGGAACTTTCGCGCCGCTGAACGGGCAGGAAGCCGCCAGCGTCGGTTTGGCAGCCCCCATGCTCGATGCCGATTGGCTGGTTGGCGGCTACCGCGAAGCCATCTCGTTTTTTATGAAAGGCATTCCCATCACTGCGATGATGGAACAATGGGCAGGGTACATCCCCATCAGTTATTCTCCCGCAACCAATGTGATGCCCATTCAGGTGGTGCTTGCCAGCCAAATGCCGCACGCGGTCGGTATGGCGATGGCGCTGCAATATAAAAAATTGCCCAATGCTGTGGTTGCCGTTATCGGCGATGGTGCAACTTCCGAAGGGGATTTCAATGAAGCACTGAATTTCGCCGGTGCATTTAAAGCCCCGCTGGTAACGGTGGTGCAGAACAACGGTTGGGCAATTTCCGTGCCGCGCGAAAAACAAACTGCCGCCGAATATATTGCCCACCGCGGACCCGCTTTCGGTATGCCGGGGTATGTGGTGGATGGCAACGATGTTTTTGCGGTGTATCAAACTGTGGAAACGTGTTTGGAACGCGCCCGCGCCGGAGAAGGTCCGTCGCTGATAGAGGTGATAACCTACCGTATGGGCGCGCACACCACCGCCGACGACCCCACCAAATATCGCCCCAAAGAGGAATTGGAGGAATGGGAAAAGAAAGACCCCATCACCCGCTACCGAAAATATCTGCGGACACTGGGCTTGCTGGATGACGAAAAAGAATCCGCCATCGAAGCGGCAGTGCGGCAGGAAATGCAAACCGCTGTCGAGCGGTATGAATCCGAGCGACCCGCCCAGCGCGCCGAAAAGTATTTCGATTTGGTATATAACGATACGCCACCCCAACTGGCGCGTCAACGTGATGAACTGCTGCAATTTTTGAACAGGGAGCGATAAAAATGCCAAAGTGGACAATGGTAAAAGCAATCAATAATGCGTTGGCAATAAAATTGGAGCAAGACCCGAATGTGCTGATTTTCGGGGAGGATGTGGGCAAAAATGGCGGCGTTTTTCGCGTAACCGATGGCTTGCAGGCAAAATTCGGCGAAGACCGTGTTTTTGATACCCCGCTGGCGGAATCCACCATCATCGGCACGGCGGTGGGTATGGCGGCATTTGGACTGCGCCCCATCCCCGAAATTCAGTTTGCCGGATTTACATATTTGGCTTTCCACCAGATTGCCGCACAGGTGGCGCGACTGCACTTCCGCTCCGGCGGCACGGTCAATATGGCGATGGTCATCCGCGCGCCATTTGGCGGCGGGGTTCGCACCCCGGAACTGCACGCCGATAGCGTCGAGGCGCTGTATATGCAGGTGCAGGGTATAAAAGTGGTTATCCCTTCCACGCCATACGATGCCAAAGGGTTGCTCATTTCCGCCATTGAAGACCCCGACCCGGTACTATTTTTGGAACATATGAAACTTTACCGCTCGTTCCGACAGGAAGTGCCCGCCGAGCATTACACCGTGCCCATCGGCAAGGCGGCAACCGTGCGCGAAGGCAGCGACATCACCGTGATAGCCTATGGCGCAATGGTGCAATCGTCACTAAAAGCCGCGGAGATGGTCGAACAGAAACTCGGCGCATCCATCGAAGTGATTGACCTGCGCACCATCGCCCCGCTGGATGAGGCGGCAATCGTCAATTCTGTCACCAAAACGGGGCGAGCCGTGGTGGTGCAGGAAGGTCCGCGCTCCGGCGGCGTGGCGGCGGAAGTCATCGCTGTTATCAACGAGCAGGCGCTCTATTCGCTGTACAAGCCTGTTTTGCGGGTCACCGCCCCCGATGGACCATACCCATTCACCGTGATGGAAGATGATATCCTTCCGTCACCGGAACGCATCGCCGCCGCCATCGAAACCACATTAGAACCATGACGAATGAGTGAATTTGCGAATGGGCGAATAGCGAATGAATGCAACTCTGCAACCCTGCAACCTTGAACCTTGAACCCTGCAACCTTGAACCAGAAACCAGAAACCAGAAACCCTGACGGAGAAAGCGTATGTTTGAATTCAAATTGCCGGATGTCGGCGAAGGGATTTTTGAAGCCGAAATTTTGGATTGGCTGGTAAAAGAAGGCGATACTGTCACCCAAGACCAAGTTATTTTGGAAATTCAAACCGATAAAGCCGTGGTGGAAATTCCATCGCCGGTGGCGGGAACCATCCAGAAAATTGTGGCACAACCGGGCACGATGGCAAATGTCGGCGATTTACTGGTTATCATCGCCACCGAAGAAGGCGCGGCATTACCCCCATCCCATCCAAACAAAACCACCGCGCAAGCGCCCGCCATGCAGCAACACAGTGTGATGACCGCGCCCGAAACCCCGCCGCCCGGCGGCAACGGCAAAACCCAACCCGTTCCCGTTCCCACCCCCGCACCTGCGCCGGTCGGTATTTTAGACCCCAACCGCCGGGTGCTGGCAGCGCCCGCTGTGCGGAAACTGGCGCTGGAAATGGGCATCAATTTGGCGCAAGTGCCGGGTAGCGGTCCCGCCGGGCGCATTCTGCTTTCCGACCTGAAACAGTTTGCCGCCCAAC
>JALVZI010000360.1 GCA_027022125.1 Anaerolineae bacterium
CCTTTGAGGGAGGGGGCAGGGGGAGGGTGAACCCGCTCAGACAAATAGTTTGTCTAAAACACAATTGCGCGGCGAGCAGTTACCAAAGTTCAAGGTTCAAGGTTGCATCCATTCGCCCATTCACTCATTCGCTCATTTGCTTGTTCGCCCATTCGCTATTCGCTATTCAATCTTCGGCATTACCTTGTGCCACTCGGTGGCTTGCTCGAAGGCGTGTGCGGCGCGGAGCACCACACTTTCGCCGAGCGCGGGTCCCAAAATTTGCAGCCCGACGGGCATCCCGTCGCTGAATCCGGCGGGCAGGCTGATGCCCGGAATGCCCGCCAAATTTGCCATCACCGTGAAAATATCCGACAGATACATTTGCAGCGGGTCATCCACTTTTTGCCCCAGTTTGAATGCCACATCGGGGGTGGTCGGCGCGAAAATCACATCCACTTGCTCAAACGCCGCCTCAAAATCGCGCCGAATGAGCGTGCGCACTTTTTGCGCTTTTAAATAGTAGGCATCGTAATATCCGGCAGACAGGGCATACGTGCCGAGCATGATGCGCCGTTTTACCTCTGCCCCGAACCCGGCGGCGCGGGTTTCAAAATAGGTTTCCCACATCGAAGCGGCGGGCACGCGCAGCCCGAAGCGCACGCCATCGTACCGCGACAGGTTGGACGAGGCTTCGGCGGTGGAGATGAGATAGTATGCCGGAATGCCCGCATCGGTGTGCGGCAGTGAAATTTCGCGCAATTGCGCGCCGTTTTCTTCTGCCACCGCCAGCGCGGCGCGAATGGTTTTTTCCACAACGGGATTCAATCCGGCGGAAAAATAATCGCGCGGCACGCCGATGCGCAGCCCGTCGAACCCGCCGCTGTGCCGCAACTCGGCGGGATAATCGGGCACGGGTACATTCAGACTGGTGGAATCGTGCGGGTCGTGCCCGGCGATGATTTTCAGCAGAATGGCGGCATCCATCACCGAATTTGCCATCGGTCCCGGTTGGTCCAGCGATGACCCGTGCGCAATCAGCCCGTAACGGCTGGCGCGCCCGTAGGTCGGTTTCAGCCCGACAATGCCGCAAAATGACGCCGGTTGGCGGATACTGCCGCCGGTATCTGTGCCGAGCGCGCCCAACGCTTCGCGGGCGGCGATGGCTGCCGCACTGCCGCCGCTGCTGCCGCCGGGCACGCGCGCCAAATCCCACGGGTTGCGGGTGGGATGGAAGGCGGAAAATTCGGTGGATGACCCCATCGTGAATTCATCGGTATTGGTTTTGCCGATGATGATAGCGCCCGCCGCGCGCAATCTGGCGGTGACAGTGGCATCATATGGCGGTACAAAATTTTCCAAAATTTTCGAGCCGCAGGTGGTGGTCGTCCCTTTGGTTAAAATGGCATCTTTTATGGCGATGGGAATGCCGAGCAGCGGGGCGTCGTCGCCGTTGGCACGGCGGGTGTCGGCGGCGCGGGCGGCATCTAGCGCGGCGTCCGCTTGCACACTGATGAACGCCTGCACGCGGTCTTCCACCGCCGCAATGCGGTTCAGCACGCTTTCGGTCAGTTCTACCGCCGAAATTTCGCCGCTGCGTAGTTTTTGCTGTGCCTGCTCGATGGTCAATTCGTATAGTTTGGTCATGGTAAAATCCTGTTGAATAGCGAATAGCAAATGGCGAATGACGAATAGCGAATGACGAATAGCGAGTTACGAATAGCGAATGGTAAATTCGCTCATTCGCCTATTCACCCATTCGCCGATTTGCCCATTCGCCCATTCACAAATTATGGCAAAATCGGTTTCACGCGGAAACTGTTTTCGGCGGTGTCGGGGGCATTTGCCAGCGCCTCGGCGGTCGAAAGCCCGTCGTGCTGTTCGTCGGGACGCATCACATTTGTCAGCGGGATAGCACTGGTGGTCGGCGGCACGTCGGTGGTGTCCAACCGCCGGATGGCTTCGGCGTAATCCAAAATCGCCGAAAGTTGTTCCTGAAAGAGTGCCGTTTCTTCCGGCGTCAGTTTCAATCGCGCCAACTGCGCGATGTTTTCCACTTCGGATTTGCTCAATTTTGGCATACGAGTCTCCTGTGCTGCAATCTTGCCCAATTATAACATCTATCAAACGGAAAGAAAAGATGTGGCGCATTGCGTTTTTGGGGTTCGTGGGTACAATCGTGTTGAAAATGAATTTGGGATAAGCGAAACAATGCAAAAATAGTTGCCAATGTGAAGCAAGGAGCAGGAAGCAAGGAGCAGGAAGCAAGAAGCAGGAAGCAAGGGCTGTATAGTACGCTATGTCATTGCGAGCGCAGCGAAGCAATCTCCGGTTGGCAAACGCGGAGATAGCACACGGATTGCACAGATCACATGGATTTTCACTGATTTTTCTGTTTTTATCCGTGTAAATCTGTTCAATCCGCGCTATCTGTGTTCTATTTTTTGTCCGGCAGCGCAAATATTTATCTGCCGCGGATATTGCCGGTCGCCCAAACCGGCACGTTTCACGCATCACGCATCACGTTTCACGAAATCTGTTGGCAAAGGCGTAAAATGGTCGCTAATGAACTATACTTTGTATCGAACACGAAACCACAGGAGAAACTATGCAACTGTATTTTATTCGACATGCCCAATCAACCAACAATTTACTGTGGGAAAGGACGAGCAGTGACGAGGGGCGGCACGAAGACCCCGAATTGACCGAATTGGGGAAAAAGCAGGCGCAGGTGGTGGCGAAATTTCTGGCGAACCCGTCGGCGCGGCAGCCCGCCACCCGCGATGCCGAAGCGCAGAATATTGACGGGTTCAAGTTGACGCATCTGTATTCCAGCCTGATGGTGCGTGCGATGGAGACCGCCGCCGCCATCGCCGAGGCGACGCGGCTGATGCCGGTGGCGCGCACCGATTTGCACGAAACGGGTGGTATCTGGCTGAGACATCCCGAAACGGGCGAGCGAAAAGGCTTGCCCGGCAAAACCCGCGCCGAATTGGCGGCGCGTTTTCCACAGTTTGAGTTGCCACCGTCGCCGGATGGCGATGGTTGGTGGAATCAACCGGTGGAAGCGTGGGAAGACGGGTTCGAGCGGGCGCGGTCACTGTTGGCGGAATTGCGAGCAGCGCACGGCGATGATGACCGCGTCGCGGTGGTGAGCCACGGTATGTTTTACAATCAATTGCTCAAAGTGCTGCTCGATTTGCCGCCGGAAATGGATATTTGGTTCGCCATAAATAATGTGGCAATCACGCGGATTGATTTCACCGAGCGGGGGGTTCGGCTGGCATACCACAATCGTGTGGATTTTCTGCCGCCGGAAATGGTGACGTGACGGAGATTGGTTGACGAGCAATTTCCAATTATCAATCCCTAACAACCCAATTGGCGAGTTTTAACGCCGGAACGCGCCGAAATTCTTTGGTATTGTTGGTCACCAATGTGACATTCAGTGCCAGCGCGTGTGCTGCGATGAGCATATCCAGCGCACCGATGGGCGTGCCCCGCGCTTCCAATTCTGCGCGGAGATTGCCGTAAACTGTGGCGGCGCGGGTGTCGAATGGCGCAACTACCAGCGGAAGCAAAAATTGTTCCAGCGCGTTGCGGTTTTGTTCGCGGCGTTGGCTTTTTTGCACCCCGTACATCAACTCTGCCACCGTGATGGCAGAAATGCCGATGTCACCCACTGCGAGCCGCTCGAAATGCTGTCGAACTTCGGGCGGCTTTTGTTTTATCAAATAAATGCAAATGTTGGTGTCGAGCAGGTATTTCATTCAAACAGCGGCTCTCGGTGCTGTTGGGGCGGTTGGTCTCGCGCAGTCATAAAATCATCGGAAAATTCATCAAGGCTTTGCCACAGCGCGTCCCATCCCTCCGAGTAGGGGATGAGCATAACTGCTTGTCCCACCCTTTTTATATACACTCGATTTCCTTTAAATCGAAACTCTTTCGGCAGACGCACCGCTTGACTTTGCCCGTTTTGAAATAGTTTTGCCGTTTTCATGACACACCCCAAAGTATATATTTTTAGTATATACTATTTTGGGGGAATATGCAAGTGAGGCAGAGATTGGCTGATTGGTGATTGGAGATTCGTTTGAACCAATCTCCAATCAACCAATCTCCAATCAACTAACCTTTCAGCATTTCCATCAATTTTTGGATGCGGGGGAGCATTTCGGCGGGGTTGGGATGCAAACCTTCCGCCAGCAGGGCGTTGTCGAAAAGTTGCTCGATGAGCAGGTCGGCTTTGCCGAAATCGGTTTTCAGCAGCGCGGCGATATTCTGCACGATGGGATGTCCGCGATTGATTTCCAGCACCCGTTTGGGGATTTTGTAATCTTTTTCCAGCAGGCGGCGGATGCGCTCCATTTCCTGCCCTTCCGACCCCTCCGGCGCGACGAGCCGCACCGGGCTGCTGTGCAGATGTTTCGCCTCGCGCACGTCTTCCACCCGCTCGCCCAGCACCGATTTGAACCGTGCGATGACTTCTGCGAATTGGTCATCGGGCAGTTTTTCTTTGGCGGCTTCATCGATGGCGGTATCTTCGTCCGTGTCATCGAGTTTCGCCGTTTCCACATTCTGCAATTTCTTGCCGTCAAATTCGCGGAAGGTGGTCAGCATAAAAGTGTCCATCGTGTCCACCATGTACAGCACGGGGATGTTTCGCTTTTTGAAGCGATCCATATGCGGGCTGTTGGCGGCGGCGGCGATACTGTCGGCGATGAGATAATAAATTTCTTCCTGCCCATCCGACATTTTTTCCACATAATCTTTCAGCGAAATCAGTTCGTCCGGCTCGCAGGTCGAGCAGGGGAATCGCAACAGCGGCGCCAGTGATTCGATGGTGGTCGGGTCGGTGGCGATGCCTTCTTTTATGAACGGGCTGAATTCATCCCAGAATTTTCGATATTTTTCGGGGTCGTCTTTGCCCATCTCTTCCAGTGCGCGGGTGACTCGTTTGGTTAGGAGGTTTTTCAGTTTGTTGATGACGCGAGTATTCTGCACCGCCTCGCGCGAAACGCTGAGCGAAATATCTTCCGAATCGACCACGCCATGCACAAACCGGTAATGGTTGGGGAGCAGGTCGGTGCTGTATTCTTCGATGAGCACATTGCGGCTGTACAGTTTCAGCCCCGGCTCTTTCCGCAGGCTGAACACGCTCCCTTCGCGGGTGGCGGGAATAAAAAGCAGGGCTTTCACCTGCACGGGGGCATCCACCGACAGATGGATGTGCGCCAGCGGGTCGGTGAAATCGAGCGTGAGTTGTTTGTAAAATTCGTTATATTTTTCCTCTTCCACTTCCGATGGCGATTGCCGCCAGATGGCGGTTTGCTGATTGGCGGTGCGCCGGTCGTCCCCTTCGCCGACATAGATGGGGTAGGTGACGAAATCGCTGTATTTTTTGATGATGTTTTCCAACCGGTAGAGGTTGGCAAATTCGTGTGAGTCGTCATTCAGTTTGATGGTGATGGTCGTGCCGCGGTCGGGCTTTTCGGCGGTTTCGATGGTGTATGTTTCCGAGCCGTCGGACACCCAGCGGACGGCTTCGGCGTCTTTGCGGTACGAGCGCGACAGCACTTCTACCTCTTTGGCGACCATAAACACGGAATAGAAGCCCACGCCAAATTGCCCGATGATTTCGGTGGCGTGTTCTTTACTTTCTTTCAGGCGTTCCAAAAATTCTTTCGCGCCCGATTTGGCGATGGTTCCCAGATTTTCAATCAACTCATCGTGGGTCATACCGATGCCCGTATCGCGGATGGTGATGGTTTTGGCGTCTTCATCCACGCTCAACCAAATGCCGAGTTCTGCATCGGGGTCGAGCACATCGTGGTTGGTCAGCATCTCGAATTGCACGCGGTTCAGCGCATCGGATGCGTTAGAGATGAGTTCCCGCAGGAAAATTTCTTTATCGGTGTACAGCGAATGCACCAGAATGTTCAGCAATTGTTGAATTTCCGCTTTAAATTGAAAGGATTCTGCTGTTTTGGTCATAATTTACCTCCGAAAACGGTGTTTCAAGTTTAAAGTTGCAGGGTAGCAGAGTTGCAAAGTAGCAATCAGCGGTCAGCAGTCAGCAGTCAGCAGTCAGCGGTCAGTTTTTGGTTCAAGGTTGCAGGGTGACAAGTCTCACGTTTCACGCATCACGCATCACGTTTCAGGGTAGCAGGGTAGCAAGGTTGCAAAGTTGCAGGGTGTCAATCATTCGCTATTCGCTATTCGTCACTCGCTATTTGCGCTCACTCCCTATCTCTATCCCACTCATACAAATCGAGCGGCACCGTCGCCGGAAACGCCGTGTGTGTCGCCGGCAAATTGATATTCTGGGTCGAGCAGGTTGTTGATGCGCGCCATAATCAGGTCGGTGGCGGCTTGGAATGTCTCGCCGAATTTGGCTTCTGCCGCCGGGGTGAACGGCTCGAACGGCTCGTGGATGGCAAACGGCGCGAGGTCGCTGTCAATCGTCATCGGTTCGCCGATGCGGTAAATGACTGTGCCCCGTTTGGCGAAGGGTGATAACCCCGGATAGAGTTTGTCTGACCCGTTACAGCCCACCGGAATGACCGGCACGCCGGTTTTCAGCGCCATTTGGGCGATGCCGGGATGCCCCGGCGTTAACCGCACCGAGCGCGTCCCTTCGGGGAATATGAGCAGGCTCACCCGCTCTTTTTCCAGCGCGGTGAGACTCACCGCTGTGACCAGCCGCATAAACCGCCGGTAGCGGGTTTGAATGAACGCAGGATATGGCTGCCGGTCGGGGTTAAAATCGCCGTGCGGGGTGGAAACATAGCGGGTCAGCGTGTCATCCGCCGCGGCGAAAAACGATTCGGCGGTGATTTTGCCATCCACCCAATCGCGCAGCAAACGGTAATCGGCTTTTTCGGGGCGGCGGCGCGTTACCTGCTGAAAATCTTTGGTGATGATATATCCCCGCGATGGCACGGGAATGCAGCCGGTTACATCCAAAAACTTGCCGATGAGCGCATTTTGGTAGTATTTCCCTTTGACCCACGGCGCGATGGTGCGATAATCGTACCACAGATGCGCCATAAATGGGATGTAATTGTAACGGTCGGTGTGATTCATGGCGAAAATCACCGGCTTGTCGCGGGGGATGCGCTCGATATTTTCAAAGACGATATTCACTTTTCGCAAATTTATTTTCGCCGGAATTAACGGGATGTGCTGCGATAGCGGCTGGTGGCGCGGTCTCAACCGGCGAAGTTGTTTTTCGGTTATCATCGCTGTTTTCTCTCTGCGGCACACGCCGACATCCGGCAATCAGTGTACCACAGGTGTGTTAGTTTTTCGTTAGAAAAAGTATGGAGCAAGGGATTTTTTCAAATGGATAGGGATTCGTTGAATCGTATTGCGTGAAACGTGATGCGTGAGGCGTGAAACGTGACGTTGGACTTTGGACATGAGACTTGAGACCAACTTGCCACCCTGCAACCTTGCTACTCTGCAACCCTGCAGCCTTGCCACCCCGCTCATTCGCCTATCGCCTTTCGGATGCGCTCGCCGAGGGGGGGATGGGTGTAAAAAATGATTTTCTCCCATTCCGGCACGGTTATCATGGAAACATTTTCCACCGCGAACCGCTCGAACATTTGCGCCGCCGCTTGCGGTTTGCCGCCGATTTTCAGCGCGAAATCGTCCGCCTGATTTTCCGCCGCACGGCTGATACCGTTGGCGATGGGCAGGATCAGCGCGGAAACCAGCGCCACCACTCCCAGCAGATACGGATACGCCGCCACATCCCCCGGCGACCGCCAACCCATCCGCCGCCACACCCGATTCAGCCACCACCGCAGGGCAAACAATCCCAGCCACAGTGCCGAACTGCCGCCCAGCACATACCACAGCACGTGCCGGTGCACCCAGTGCCCCATCTCGTGCGCGATGACCATATCCACTTCATCGGGCGGATGATTTTTCAGCAGGGTATCCCACAGCACAATTTTGCTGGCTTTGCCAAAGCCGGTGAAATACGCATTCACCGCCGAGGTTTTGCTGCTGGCGTTGATGACCCGCACATCGTCAATGGTGATGCCCGCCCGCGCCGCCATCGTGTCGATGCGGTGGCGTAGCGCTTCATCCGTCAGCGGGGTAATTTTATAGAATAGCGGAGTGATGACCACCGGTTCCAGCAAAATATAACCGAAGGCAAACGCCATAAACGCCGCACCCGCCCAAAGATGCCATCGGCGCGGCGAAAGGTTTATCAGCGCGAACAGTCCGCCGTACAACACCCAGTTGGTCAGCAGACCGAGCCCCCAACCCACCGAGAAATCTCGCCCCCACGCGCTGAATGTCTGGTTCGACAGCCCGAATTGGCGGCGCAGCACGAATCCGTAAATCGAAAAAGGCAGGTAGATGACGGTGATGACCACCGTTACCCATGCGATGAACAGCGCCGCCGCCAGTGTGCGCGTCCAGCGGTTTTCGCGGCGAGTGATGCGGAAAGTCCACCGCTCGATGCGATTGCGCCAGCGCACCGCCCAACCGCTGAATTGCAGCAGAAACATCAGCACGGGGTACACCACTAGTTTTTCGATGCGGATGGGCAGCACCAGCGCGTGCAGGGCTTCGGCTTTGGGGCTGTTGTGCAGTGTGCCGTCTGCCGCCACCACCGCCGCCGAAAGTCCTCCGGCGCGCTGCCCGATGCCCGTCAGCCAGTAAACCAGCGGGCTGAACACAATTATCGCTATCACAGCGATGAGCCATTTTTGCAGGGTAGATTTTCGTTTCATATTGATATGATAATCCGATTGGGGGCGGGTGACAAACATTCGCGGGGACTATTTTCGGATTGACGGGACGCTGTCACTGGGGTACACTGCGCGTATGA
>JALVZI010000361.1 GCA_027022125.1 Anaerolineae bacterium
CGCATATCGTCATCAAACGGGTGAACGAAATTTTGCAGCGAGACCTGTCGCAGGCGGAATTGTTTGTCACGGCGTTTGTGGCGACGGTGGACACGCGCAAAAATGTGCTGGCGTATGCCAATGCCGGTCACACGCCGGGCATCATCTACCATGCCCAGTCGAAAACATCGCGGTTGTTGAAAGCCACAACCCTACCGATTGGTATCGAGCACGAAGAATTTCGCCCGACGCAGTATGTTCATCTTTCGCCGGGCGACACGCTGGTGCTGTACAGCGACGGTGTGACCGAAGCCAGCAATCCGCACGGCGAGCGGTTCGGGCTGCAGCGCGTGCGAGACCTCATCCACCGTCACGCCGACACATCGCCGGTGGTGCTGAAACAGATTATCCTGAACCATCTCGCCGATTTTCAGCAAACCGAAACCGCCACCGATGATGTCACGCTGGTGGTGGTAAAATTCACCGGGCAATCGCAGGAACAGCAAAAAGCGCAGCAGGCGTGGGCGGTCGAGCAGGAGATTCCGTTTGAATATCAGGCGGATACCGCCTATTTGAACGAGATTTCCGAGCGGGTGACAACCGCCTGCCGCGCGCTGAAAAACCTGCCGGAAGGACCGGCGGGCGCAGATTTTGTCTATTTGGTAGAGTTGGCGGTGTCTGAAATTTGCACCAATATGATTGAGCATTCGTATGCCGGGCGAATGGGGAAAATCAGTGGGAAAATCACGCTGGCAACCACCGGCGTGCAGGTGGATATTTTCGACCAGGGCGAAAGTTTCAACCCGGATTTGGTTCCCCCGCCGATGTCCGACCCGATGGATCCGTCGGAAGGTGGTTATGGTTTGCACATCGTCCGTCAGATAATGGATGTGGCGGAATACAAACCCCGCACATCGCAGGGAAATCACTGGCGGTTGGTGAAATATCTGCCCGAATAGATATCTATTCAGAATGAGGGGAAAAACGCCCTTCGATACGCGGTTCGCCCCGCGAACCGCTACTCAGGATGCGTTTTTCCCTGCCGATTTCATCCTGAGTAACCCGCAGGGCGTATCGAAGGGTGAAATCGGCAAAATACCACTGTACTCTTATAGTTACCCGAATAACAGGCGTTATTCGTCAATTTTTGCAGAATGTGTATAATGTGCATCTATGCAGTGGATTGGAAAACAATCGGTCAACGACCGAATTTTGCACCATCAAACGGCGTGTTGCGTGCGGCGTAAAATTACGCAACACGCAATACGTAATATATCTGCCGGATATAATAATCAGGCGAAACCCAAAAATGCCGCAACTGCCTGAATAGCAAAGCATCTAAAATACGAGGAGGCTGGTAACTGAACGATGGAAATAACGTACAATAGCCTAGGCACAGATGTCTATTTGGTGAAATTGAATGGTGCATTGAACGCACGCACCGCTGAAAACGCCAAAAAAACGTTTAGAGAATTGGCGGATAAAGGCGCAAAACGAGTTATTGTCGACCTTTCGGGCGTGCCGTTTATCGACAGTTCCGGGCTGGCGGCTCTGGTATCTGGGCTGAAAACCTTTGGCGGCGATGCGGATAACCTGCGCCTTGCCGCCCCGCAGTCGCAAGCAAAATTACTGTTCGAGTTGACGATGTTTGACCGCGTCTTTAAAATTTTCGACTCTGTCGCCGACGCACAAAACAGTTGACGGCTATGATTGAGCAGAAAACATTCAATGGGAACACCGTCATCGAGTTGATTTTCTCGGGGCGGGTGGATGTTGCCAATCGAGAAGAAGTGCGCGCCGCGTTGCATCAAGCCGTCGCCGATGCCGAACAAGCCGTGCTGGTCAATTTAACGCAAGTTCCGCTCATTGATAGTTCCGGATTGTCGGCGTTAGTATCGGGATTGCGGGTTGCCCGCGAACAACAGAAAAAATTGGTGCTGGCCGGACTGAACAAACAGGCGCAAATGGTTTTTTCGTTAACGATGATGGATAAAGTTTTCCGCGTATTTCCATCGGCGGCAGAAGCGCTGGCATCTTTCGGTGTTAAGCCTGACAGCGCGGTATAACTACGGCAGGAGTTTTGTTGTGTCAGACGTTATTCGCGTGATGGTAATTGATGATGAGATGCACATTCGCCGCTTGATAGACCGAATGCTGGTGGGACGCGGTTTCACGGTCATCGGAGCGAACAGCGGCAAGCAGGCGCTGTCGCTGATGCGTCAGCCGCAAACCCGCCCCGACATCATCACCTGTGATGTTTCGATGCCGGAGATGAACGGATTCGATATTCTGGAAGCCGTAAAATCCGACCCGCAACTGGCAGACATCCCCATTATTATGCTCACCGCGATGGGGCAAACCGGCGAGGCATATCGCGCCCGGGAAATGGGCGCTGCCGATTATATCACCAAACCGTTCAGCACGATGGGGCTGATTGACATTTTAAAACAGCATCTGAAAGAGTCGGATGGGGATAGGGATAGAGATAGGGATTCGCTGAATCGTTGAAACGTGATGCGTGAGACTTGCTACCCTGCAACCCTGCCACTCTGCTACCCTGCAACCTCGAACTTTGAACTTTGAACTTTGAACACTGAACAACCGGAGGAGGCACTTTTGGAAATTCTCGGCGGTCCGCTTTTCGCCGTTGCCGGCGCAGGCGAATCTCACGGACCCGGCATCACCACCATCGTTTTCGGG
>JALVZI010000362.1 GCA_027022125.1 Anaerolineae bacterium
TCGTTGCCACTAATATCAGCCGTGAAACGTGAAACGTGATTGTTCTTCACGTTTCACTCATCACGTCTCACGAAGGTTATCGGCAAAAGTGCGAAATTTGTAACTAACTTTTCTGAAACCACTATTGGAAGTGAAAGGAATTATTATGGGACCACTACCAAAAAGACGAATTTCCAGAACTCGACAAGCGCGCCGCCGCGCTCATTACCTGAAATTGGAAATGCCGCATATGGTGCGTTGCCCGCAGTGCAAAACCCTGCGACTGGCTCACACTGTTTGCCCCACCTGCGGCACCTACAAAGGCGTCGAAGTTTTGGAGATTGAAGACAGCGCCGAATAAATCCCGGCAATCTCGAAACCTGCAAGCAATGGCTGTGTTAGAATAGTAGCAAACTAACACAGCCATTCTGTTATCAGGGAGTGAATCATTATGACAAAACTTGCGTTTGTTTTTCCCGGGCAGGGGTCGCAGTATGTGGGGATGGGTAAATCGGTGGCAGAGGCGTATCCCGCCGCCGCCGATGTTTTTTCTCGCGCGAATGACCTGCTGCACACCGATATTGCCGCACTGTGCCGGGAAGGACCCGAATCGGAACTGAACCAAACTTACAACACCCAAGCCGCAATTTTCGTTACCAGTGTGGCGACACTGGCTGCTCTGCGCGAAGCCGGTTACACCGCCGAACCCGATTTTGTCGCCGGGCACAGTTTGGGGGAATATGTGGCGTATGTCGCCGCCGATGTCCTTTCGTTTGCAGACGGACTGAAATTGGTGCGCGAACGCGGTCGGCTGATGGCAAAAGCGGGGGATGAAAACCCCGGTAAAATGGCGGCGATTCTCAAACTTTCCGATGAGCAGGTCGGCGAAATTTGCCGGCAAGCGTCGGAAGAAGCGGGCTGGGTGCAAATTGCGAACCTCAACTCGCCGGGACAGGTTATCATTTCCGGTTCGGCGGCAGGCATCGACCGCGCCATCGAACTGGCGAAAGCCGCCGGGGCGCGCCGCGCGCAGGAATTGGCGGTGAGCATCGCCGCACATTCCAAATTGATGGAAAGCGCCAATGCCGAATTTGCCGCTGCGGTGGAATCGACCCCGCTGAACCCGCCGCGTATTCCGGTGGTGGGTAACATTTCCGCCCAACCGCTGACCACCCTCGCGGAAATTAAAGCCGAAATGGTGGGGCAACTGACCCATTCCGTGCAGTGGACGCAGTCGGTGCAGTATATGGTGGGGCAGGGCGTGAGCCGGTTTGTGGAAATTGGACCCAAAGATGTGCTGACCGGCTTGATAAAACGAATTGACAGAACCGTTTCCCGCGCATCGGTGGATGATGCGGCGGACATCGAAAAATTATTGGAGGCAACCGTTGATTGATTTGGCTGGCAATGTAGCAATCGTAACAGGTAGTTCGCGGGGCATTGGCGCAGCAATCGCCGTGGTATTGGCGCAACTGGGCGCAAAAGTGGTCATCAACCACCGCGACAGTGCCGAAACCGCCGAGGGTGTGCAGCAAACCATCACCAATTTGGGCGGCGAAGCCATCGTCGTTCAAGCCGATGTGAGCCAATTTGCCGATGCCCAGCGACTGGTCAAAGAAACCATCGCCGCATTTGGGCAGGTGGATATTCTGGTGAATAACGCCGGTACCACCCGCGACAAACTCATTATGACAATGAAAGAGGAAGATTGGGATATTGTGCTGCGCACCAATCTTACCAGCGCATACAATTGCGTGAAAGCCGCCATCCGCCCGATGATGAAAAAACGATATGGGCGCATCATCAACATCACTTCGGTGGTGGGGCTGGCGGGGCAAGCCGGGCAATCGAATTATGCCGCGTCGAAAGCCGGGCTTATCGGTTTTACCAAAAGTGTGGCGAAAGAAGTTGGCTCGCGGAACATCACCGTTAACGCTATTGCACCCGGGTTCATTCCCACCGCGCTGACCAACGTGCTGCCGCAGGAATCTGTTGATGCCGCCATTGCCGATACGCCGCTGGGGCGGCTCGGCGAGCCGGAGGATATAGCCTATGCCGTGGCGTTTCTGGCTTCTGACAAAGCGAGTTTCATTACAGGGCAGGTGCTGTCAGTTGACGGCGGCTTAATAATGCAGTAAAATCCCGTTGGTTTCGGCAGTGAGTCTGCCCGATTTTTAACAAGAGAGTGGTGTATGACCGTTCGCAGTCAGGCAAGAGCGCTTGTTTTACAATGTCTTTACGAAATGGATTTCACCGACCATCCGTTTGAGCAGGTTTTTTCGGCTCATAAAGATAGGATTATGGTGGATGACGGTGAACCGAGTTTTGATGATTTGCCCCCACAGGGCGAATCTTTTGCCCGTGCGCTGGGCACGGCTGTCGAAAATCGGCTGGAAGAGTTGGACGCGCTGGCGGCAAAATATGCCCCCGAATGGCCCCTCGACCAGATTTCGGCAATTGACCGCAATATTTTGCGGATAGCCATTTGCGAGTTGCTGTTCACCAAAGATGCGCCCGTCAAAGTGGTGGTCAACGAGGCTGTGGAATTGGCGAAAAAATTTGGCGGCGACAGTTCGCCGCGATTCATCAACGGCGTTTTGGGTGCGGTCATCTCGCAGCACGAAACCCGGCAAAAAACGGCGGCGTAGCGAGTAACTATGGATTTTTTAGGTGTTGGTGTACCGGAATTAGCCGTAATT
>JALVZI010000363.1 GCA_027022125.1 Anaerolineae bacterium
GATATGGAGCAGGGAGTAAGATCGGGAAATCTCACACTTCCTGCTCCCTGCTCCATATCCCCGGAGTCATTTATGTCCGATTTCATTTCCACACTCACTCAAATTATTGAAGACCGCAAACAAAATCCGCAGCCGGATTCATACACCAACTATCTGCTCGATAATCCGCAAAAAGCGGCACAAAAGGTCGGTGAGGAAGCCACGGAAGTGGTGATTGCCGCGCTGGTTCAAAATGACGACCGGCTACTGGATGAATCCGCCGATTTGGTGTATCATACTCTGGTACTATTGAGCACCCGAAATTTGCGGTGGGAACAGGTTTTGCAGCGACTGGCAGAGCGCCACAAAAAATAAATGCACAATCTGGAAAAAAACATCCGGCGGATTCAACAGCACATTGAAACCCATCAACGAAACCTCAACTATCTGGAAGAGCAAGAGGCACGTTACGGACCGCTGTCGGTTCCGCTGGAATTGCACAATAAATTGGTGAAAGAGCGCGAAACGCTGGCATCGCTGGTGCTGCAATTGGAACGATTGCAGCGATTGCGAAAAAGACCCGCCGCCGAAACCGGCGCGCGCATCGGGGCGCTGGCGCGAGCGGATGTGCCCACTGCCGCCGCGGTGGATAACGATGTTTACTGGCACGGTATCATCGCCGAGGTGGCAACCGCGTTCAGCCTGCCCACCGAAGGGTACACCGTCAACCGGATGGTTGCACACTTGCGCGAATTTCTGCGCGCCGGGCATCGGGTGGCAATTGTCGGGCTGCCCACCCCATCGGAATTTTCTCGCACGCTCAATCTCAACTCGTGGACGCGCGCCATCGTTGCCGTCAGTTCTGCCATTCCCACCATTCTGCTGACCACCCGCGAAGCCCGTCCGGTGACCATCGCTACACGATACGCCCTGCAAAAACACAATATCACCAATGTGGCAACGATGCAAAAAGAAACATTCACATACGAATGGTTCACAAAAATACTGAAAAAAGCATTAGAGGAAACCGCATAAATGCTCCCCAGCACTCACGGCGGCGAAAAAATTGCCGCACAATTGCCCACCGAGATTTTCGGGAAAAACACCGTTTATTTCAAACAAATTACCTCCACCAATGATTACCTGAAAAAAATACTGACCGACGACACGCCGGAAGGCACACTGATTCTGGCAGAGGAACAAACCGCTGGACGCGGACGGTTCGACCGGCGCTGGATTGCGCCGCCGCGCAGCAGTCTGCTCACCTCCCTGCTGTTTCGCCCCGATTTTCTGCCTCCGAACCGCGCCCAACTGCTGACGATGGTCTGCGCGCTTGCCGTGACCGATGCCATTGCCGAACAAACCGGCATCACCGCCGGATTGAAATGGCCCAACGATGTGATTTTCGGCGGGAAAAAACTTGCCGGTATTTTAACCGAATTGGGCATCGTCGGCGAGCGGCTCGACTGGGTAATTGTGGGAATGGGGCTGAATGTGAACATTGATTTTTCCACCGCCGAACCGGCGCTGGCGGAAACCGCCACCAGCCTGCAAACGATTGCCGGGCGTACCGTTCCGCGCGGTGGATTGCTGCCGGCGTATCTGCTGGCGGTTGAAAAACGGTATAACGCGCTGCACCGCGGCGAAAGCCCGCTCGCCGAATGGCGGTCGCGGCTGGAAACGCTGGGGCAATCCGTGCGGGTGAACACACCGCAGGGCGTGGTCTCCGGCGTGGCAGAGGATGTTTCGGAGAGCGGGGCGTTGCTTTTGCGCCGTGATGACGGTCGCATTGAGGAAATTCTGGCAGGGGATGTGGGGGGTAGTTTGTAGTTTTTGGTTATCAGTGGTCAGTTTTTGGTTCAAAGTTCAAGGTTCAAAGTTGCAGAGTTTCAGGGTAGCAGGATAGCAGGTAGTCCCAAGTTTCAAGTCCAAAGTCCAAAGTTGGTTCAGAGTTCAAAGTTCTCACGTTTCACGCATCACGCATCACGCATCACGCATCACGTTTCACGTTTCACTCATCACGTTTCACGAATCTCCAATCTCCAATCAACCAATCTCCAACCAAAAAACGGGGAACAGAACGCATCTGTTCCCCGTTTGGTTTGCTACAATCGGGATTATCCCATACTGGCTTTGACCAGTTCCGCCACTTCGGTGGGCAGGGTTGCCACTTTGACGCCCACGGCTTCCAGCGCGGCGATTTTTTCTGCGGCAGTGCCTTCGCCGCCCTGAATGATTGCCCCGGCGTGTCCCATCCGTTTGCCCGGCGGTGCGGTTCGCCCGGCGATAAAAGATGTGACCGGTTTGCTCATATGTTTGGCGATATATTCGGCGGCTTTTTGTTCTGCCGTGCCGCCAATTTCACCGATGAGCACCACGTGTTCGGTATCGGGGTCGGCTTCAAACAGTTTCAGCACGTCAATAAAATTGGTGCCGATGATGGGGTCGCCGCCGATACCGATGGCGGTACTCTGCCCCAAATCGAGGTCGGTGAGCGCCTGCACCACTTCATAAGTCAGCGTTCCGCTGCGGCTAACCAGCCCGACTTTACCCGGTTTGTGGATGTGGGCGGGCATAATGCCGACTTTCGCTTCGCCCGGAGAGATGAGCCCGGGGCAGTTCGGTCCAATCAACCGTGCGTCTTTCTGGTCGAGGAATGTGCGGACTCTTGCCATATCCAGCACGGGGATGCCTTCGGTGATGCAGACAATCAGTTCGATGCCCGCGTCGGCGGCTTCCATAATGGCATCGGCGGCAAAACGCGCCGGCACATAAATGATGGATGTGTTCGCGCCCTGCGTTTCGACCGCTTCTTTCACCGTGTCGAACACCGGCACACCGAGCGTCCACTCGCCGCCTTTGCCGGGGGTCACACCGGCAACCACATTTGTGCCATACTCAATCATCTGCTGGGTATGAAAATTCCCTTCGCGCCCGGTGATGCCCTGCACCACCAGCCGAGTATCTTTGCCAACTAAAATGCTCATGCTTGCTCTCCTTTCGCCATTGCCACTGCCATTTGTGCCGCTTCACCCAACGAAGAGGCGCTGGGGAAGTTTGCCGCCTGCAAAATGGCTCGCCCTTCCGCCTCGTTGGTTCCCACCAACCGCGCCACCATCGGAATATCGGTTTTCACTTCTTCCAATGCCTGCAAAATGCCATTGGCAACTTCATCGCCGCGGGTGATGCCGCCGAAAATGTTGAAGAGCACGGCTTTTACTTTGGGGTCAGCCAAAATGATGCGCAATGCGGTGGCGACTTTTTCGGCTTTTGCGCCGCCGCCGATGTCGAGGAAATTGGCGGGTTCGGCGCCATAATGTTTCACGATGTCCATTGTTGCCATCGCCAGCCCTGCGCCGTTGACCATACAGCCAATTTCGCCATCAAGTTTCACAAAACTCAAACCGGCTTCGCGGGCGATGCGCTCCGATTCGTCTTCTTCCTGACGGTCGCGCATCGCTTCCAAATCGGGGTGGCGATAGAGTGCGTTGTCATCCAGCAGCATTTTACCGTCAACCGCCAGCAATTTGCCTTCGCCGGTAACAACCAGCGGGTTGATTTCCGCCAAACTGGCATCGGAATTGATGAACGCCTGATACAGACCTTTGGCGATTTTCACAAACTGGTTGATGAGTTTGCCGCGCAAGCCCAAATCGAATGCCAAATTGCGGGCTTGGAAGTCCTGCATGCCCAGCAGCGGGTCAATTGGCAGATGGATGATGGCATCGGGGTTTTCTTTGGCGACAATTTCAATTTCCACGCCGCCTTCGGATGAGGCGATGAATACCGGTTTGTGGATGGCGCGGTCGATGACGATACCGAGATAGATTTCCTGTTTGATGTCGGCGGCTTCATCCACCAGTACTTTTTCCACCGTCAGTCCTTTAATGTCCATCCCCAAAATTTTCTGGGCGACGGCTTCGGCTTCGGCGGGGTTATTTGCCAGTTTCACACCACCGGCTTTACCGCGTCCACCAACCAGAACCTGACTTTTTACCACCACACGTCCGCCCAGTTTTTCGGCGATGGCTTTGGCTTCGGCGGGTGTGGTCGCAACTTCACCGTTGGGGATGGGAACCCCATATTGAGCAAAGATGCGTTTGCTTTGATATTCGTGTAATTTCACATAACCCTCCTTTGGATTGATTGAATCAACTTTATATTTGGAAAATGGCATGGTACTGCATGCACACTGTTTTTTCCCGTTTGATTATAGCACCGCTTAAAGTGTGTGTAAAAAATTATGTGGCAAGGTTGGTTGTTCAAAGTTCAAGGTTGCAGGGTAGCAGTCAGTCCCAAGTTTCATGTCCCAAGTCTAAAGTCGGTAGTTGGTTCAAGGTGGTTCAAAGTTCAAAGTTCAAGGTTCAAAGTTGCAGGGTAGCAAGGTTGCAGGGTAGCAGTCAGTCCAAAGTTGCATTTTACGCAATACGAAATACGCCTCACGCCTCACGCCTCACGTTTCACGCACCCACTATTCGCTATTCGCTCCCACCTTCTCACCTGCACACTTTCTCACTTTCACCCCCCTGCTCCCTGCTCCTTGCCCTACATTCACACTGCATTATTGACAGTTTATGTATTTTCAACTACAATCGCCATGTAAGTGCTTTTCTCCGGGTCAAGTGCCTGCCGGTTACGGCTTCCGGAGAACACTGCGGTGTTCCTCAAGATGGGAGAAAAGGACAGGAGACACGGAAGGGGGCGCTTGTTCCGTGTCGTGTTTTTAGCAGTATTTTAGGAGTTTAAGGATTTAAATGGCAAAACAAGAACGATTAATTGTTGAAGGTACAGTGGTAGAAGCGTTGCCCAACGCAACATTCCGTGTGGAATTGGATAACGGGCATAAATTACTGGCGCATCTGTCCGGCAAAATGCGGAAATACTACATCCGCGTGCTACTCGGCGACCGCGTACGCGTGGAATTAACCCCGTACGATATGGACCGCGGACGGTTGGTGTATCGCTACCGCACGCCGCAAAGCGCGCGCTAACCCCCGTACCAATTTCATCTTTTATGTGCATATAACCCTCGACTCTGCCGGGGGTTTTTTGCTTTATTGTCTGATGTTACGCAGTGTGAGATTTGACAAACATTTACCGGGTTATCATATCGGGTCAAAAGTGAAAACGTAGGGGCACGCTGCGGCGTGCCCCTACAAAACCGAAAATCCGTAGGGGCGGCTCGTGAGCCGCCCCTACACCCACCATATTTCGATGTAACTGTTCAACATGCAGTGGTATCGTGCCGATTTCACCCTTCGATACGCCCTTGCGGGCTACTCAGGATGAAATCGGCAGGGAAAAACGCATCCTGAGTAGCGGTTCGCGGAGCGAACCGCGTATCGAAGGGCGTTTTTCCCGTCTCCCTGAGCAGTTACGTCTCAACACCGAAAGGACTCTCCGATGAATATGCTTTGGGGCGGACGTTTTTCCGAATCCACCGACGCGCTGATGCGCGCCTTTAACGACAGCATCGCCTTCGACATCCGGCTGTGGGACGCCGACATTACCGGCAGCGAGGCATACGCCCGCGCGCTGGAAAAAGCGGGCGTGCTGACCCCCGCCGAAACCGAAACCCTGCTCGACGGACTGCGCCGGGTTCGCGCCGAGTTTGCCGATGGCACATTCACCATCGCCGCGGGCGATGAAGACATCCACACCGCAGTGGAACGCCGCCTGAAAGAGTTGGTCGGTGCGGTGGCGGGCAAACTGCACACCGCCCGTTCGCGCAATGACCAAGTTGCCACCGACACCCGCCTGTGGCTGCGCGGCGAAATTTCATCGCTGCGGGAACACCTGCGCACGCTCATCACCACCATCGCCAACGCCGCCGAAACCCATCTCGATGTGCTGATGCCCGGATACACCCATTTGCAGCAGGCGCAGCCGGTTCGGTTCAGCCATTGGCTGCTGGGATACGGCTGGAAATTCGCCCGCGATTTGGCGCGGCTCGACGCGGTGGCGCGCGAAACCAATGTGCTGCCGCTCGGCAGTGGCGCACTGTCGGGCAATCCCCTGTCCATCGACCGCCAATTTCTCGCCGATGCGCTCAGGTTCGCCGAAATTTCCGCCAACAGTATGGATGCCGTCGCCGACCGCGATTATCTCGCCGATTTTCTGCACTGGGCAACCCTCACCCAAACGCACCTCAGTTCGCTGGCAGAAGACCTCATCATTTTCAGCAGTACGGAATACGGTTTCACCGAAATCTCGGACGCATACAGCACCGGTTCCAGCCTGATGCCGCAAAAGAAAAATCCCGATTCGCTGGAATTGATTCGCGGCAAAACGGGACGCATTTTCGGCAATTACAGCGGTTTTCTCGCCACGCTGAAAGGGTTGCCGTCCACGTATGATAAAGATATGCAGGAAGATAAAGAGCCGCTGTTCGACACGGTGGACACGCTGGCGATGACCCTGCCCATCGCAACGGGGGTCATTCGCACGCTGAAAGTCAATCGCGAGCGAATGTATGGCGCGATGTCCAGCCATCTGCTGGCAACGGAGTTGGCGGATTATCTGGTCGAAAAAGGCTTGCCCTTCCGCGAAGCGCACGAAGTGGTGGGAAAAGTGGTGCAACTGTCCATCGAAAGCAATCAGCCGCTGTGGTCAATTCCGCTGCTGGCGCTGAAAACCATTTCCCCGCTGTTTGACCGCGATGTGCACGATTGGCTCGATTTTGAAAACGCGGTGGAACGGCGCCGGAGTATCGGCGGCACGGCAAAAGCCGCTGTGCAAGCGCAAATTGCATCGCTGCGGCAGCGAGTGGGGTAAAATGCAGTTTTCGATTTTCGGCGGGTGGTATTGGCTGGCATATCAATTGCAGCGACACTATTTTGCGGGATGGTCGCTGCTGCGCTGGAGTGTGCTGGCGCTGGTGTCACCGCCCATTTTGATGGCGGTCGGCATCATTCCCGGTGGAAACATCGCGCTGGCGGCAGCCGATATTTTCAGCGTGGCGGCACTTTTCGCGCTGTGGCGAACCCGTCGCGGCGGGTATCTGCACTTTTCGCCAGATGATACCATTGCTTTCGGCGACATCGAGCCGCAGAAATTGCCCTTCCCCGAAAAAATCCCGATTCGCGCGTCGGGATGGTTCAGCGTGGGGGGAAAAACCCGCTATTTTGTGCACGAACACGCTTTTTACCAGACGTTTGAAACCCGCGAGCGGGTGCTGATGGTTTCGATTGCCCGCACGCGCTGGCTGTTGCTGGCGCAATCGCCCGCCGCAGAAACGGGCTGGTGGTACAGTTTTTTCACCGCCGACCGCATCCGGCGGGTGGAACACGGCTGGCTGCATTTCGGCGCGCATCCCCACCCCGCACTGAAATTGCACCTTTCGCCGGAAAACCCGGACGACGCGCCGGTAATTTTTCACATCGCCACCGATACCCCTGCGCAGATGAACCGTCTCATCGCCGATTTGCGATTTGGATAGTGAAGTGATGCGTGATGAGTGAAGCGTGAGGCGTATTTCGTATTTCGTACTGCGTAATTCGTACTGCGTAAAATGTAACTTTGGATTGAATGCAACCCTGCAACTTTGAACCTTGAACCAACTACCGACTTTGGACTTTGGACTTGAAACCTGAGACCAACTGCAACCCTGCAACCCTGCAACCTTGAAACCCGAAACCTGAAACTTTGAACCACAAACGACCATGAAAACAAAAATCATCCTCAACCCCAACGCCGGGCAGGGGCACGGCGCAAAAGTTTTGCCGGAGATTGAACGGCATTTGCACGCGCTGGGCGTGCCATACGATTTGGTGCAGACCACCGCCCCCCATCAAGCCGACAAACTCGCGGTGCAAGCCGTCGCCGAGGGATACACGCGGGTGGTCGCCGCCGGGGGTGACGGCACGGCAAACGAGGTGGTCAACGGGCTGATGGCGGCTCGTGCGGCGGGACACACACCGGTGCTGGGTGTGCTGCCCGTCGGTTCCGGCAACGATTTGGCATTCGCGCTCGGCATTCCCACCGATATTGCCGCCGCCTGCGCCCGTCTGCGCGACGGCTCGCCGCGCCGGATAGACATCGGCAAAGTAACGGTGGATGGCGTGCCACGATTTTTCGATAACGGTGTCGGCATCGGGTTCGACGGGGAAGTGGTGGTAGATTTGGCACAGGGTCGAACCCTGAGCGGTTTTCTGATGTACCTGTGGTCGGTGTTTCGGGTGCTGTTCAAAGGTCGCTGGCCCCTCGAGATGGAAATCGCCATTGACGGCAACCGTTTTCGCCCGCCCGTCACGCCCATCACCGTGGCGAACGGTTCGCGGGCGGGCGGCGGATTCCTGCTGACTCCCGCTGCCCGTCTCGATGACGGCGCGCTGGACATTTGTTATGCGGATGGGCTATCGAAATTGGGCGTGCTGAATTTGCTGCCGCGCACCATCAACGGCAGTCACGTGCGGCAAAAAAGTGTAACAGTCACCACCGGCACAAATATCGAAATTACCGTGCCGGACGGTGCACCGGCACACATTGACGGCGAAGTGCTGTGCGAGCGCGGTCGGCATTTCAAAATTGAAATTTTGAAACACCAACTGACAGTGTGGGCATAGTGTATCGTCCAACATTAGCTGAGAGGCTATTGCCCACGAAAAAATTGAACCACAGAGGCACAGAGGCACAGAGAAAAGTAAACTACCACCGGCTAGAAGCCGGTGGCTTTAACCTGCGACTGGAAGTCGCCTAAAGTTCCGTATCCTGAAAATTGTCTTTGTCATTCGGAGGCTGCTCCCCTTGTGACTCGATATATTGCTTGATAACCTCATCGGTAACATTTCCTGAACTGGCAGCAAAATAGCCTCT
>JALVZI010000364.1 GCA_027022125.1 Anaerolineae bacterium
ATGCCAAATTTTCGGCGACACGCACGGCAACGCCATCCACCTTTTCGAGCGCGAATGTTCCATCCAGCGCCGCCATCAGAAAATCATCGAAGAGAGTCCATCCCCATTTTTGGATGACGATTTGCGCCGCCGGATGGGCGCTGCTGCCGTCGCCGCCGTCCGCGCGGTGGGATATGTCAATGCCGGAACCATCGAATTTTTGGTGGATGCCGACCGCAATTTCTATTTTTTGGAGATGAACACCCGCTTGCAGGTGGAACACCCCGTCACCGAGTTGGTCACCGGCGTGGATTTGGTCAAACTGCAATTGCGGGTGGCGGCGGGCGAGCCGCTGTCGGTGGTGCAAAAATCGCTGTGCCAGCAGGGGCACGCCATCGAATGCCGCATTTATGCCGAAGACCCCGCCAACAATTTTCTGCCGGAAATCGGCAAAGTGGTGCGCGCCGTCGAGCCGGTGGGACCCGGCGTGCGGGTGGATGCGGGTGTGACCACCGGCGATGAAATTTCGCTGCATTATGACCCGATGATTGCCAAATTGATTGTCTGGGGTGAAAATCGCGCCGAAGCCGTGCGGAAGATGGATTGGGCACTGCGCCATTATGTGGTGCTCGGCGTGACCACCAACATCCCGTTTTTGCGCGATGTGGTGGCACATCCGGCGTTTCGGCGCGGCGATTTGACCACCAATTTTGTGCCGGAACATTTTTCCGACTGGCAGTTGCACACCGACACCCCGCCCGATGTGGCGCTGGTGGCGGTGGCGATTTCCGATATGCTGGCAGACGCGAATCGCGGTGCGGCGGCGGATGACTCGGCGAGGGATGGCGACCGTTTCAGCCCGTGGGCATCGCTGCGCGGGTTTCGGATGGGGGTGGCACGATGAAAATGGATTATCGCTATCAGGTGGGAGACGAAATAAAAACCGTCACGGTGGAACGGAAAAACGGGCGGTTTTTGGTGACGGTAGACGGCGATACTTTCGATGTGGGGGTGGCGTCATCCGAACCGAATCTGTTCAATCTGGAAATTGGCGGGCGGCGATGGCGCACGGTGGTGGGGCACAGCGGCAACCGGCGGTGTGTCGCGCTGAACGGCGATGTGTGGCGCATCGAGCGGGTGACGGAGACGCGCCGCCGGCGCGCGGGCGGCAGCGGCGTAGCGTCGGGCGGGTTGGAAGCCGCCATGCCGGGGCAGGTGCTGGATGTGCTGGTGTCGGTGGGGGATACCGTCTCGGCGGGGGATACGCTGGTACTGCTGGAAGCGATGAAAATGGAACTGCGCATCACCGCACCCACCGCCGGTACGGTGAAAGCCGTCCACTGCGCCGCCGGAGAAACCGTCAATCGCGGGCAATTGCTGGTCGAAGTGGAGACGAATAGCGAATAGCGAGTGACGGATAGCGAATGACAAAGAGATTGGTAATTGGAGATTCGCCGACCACTGAAACTTGAAACCTTGAATATGAGATTACTTCACTATCAAACCCCTACTCCTTGCTCCATACTCTCTGCCCCGCATTTTGGAGATTGCCGACGCGGCGCGCTTCGCAATGACACGCTGAACAGATACCTATTTTTGAACGAAATGGAGTAACCATGCCCGGAAAGTATTTTGAAGAACTGGAAGTCGGCGACATCATCGAACATTCGTTGGGACGCACCATCACCGAGATGGACAACGTGCTTTTTTCTACCCTGACGATGAACCCCCAACCCTTGCACCTGAATGAGGATTTTGCCGCCAAAACGCAATTCGGACGGCGAATCGTCAACGGCATTTTTACGCTGGGGCTGGCGGTCGGTATCACCGTGCCCGATTTGACCGCCGGAACGCTGGTCGCCAATCTCGATTACAAAAGCGTCAAACACCCCGCGCCCATGTTTCACGGCGATACGCTGTATGTGGAAACGGAAGTCGTCAGCAAACGCGAATCGCGCTCCAAACCCGACCGCGGCATTGTGGTCTTCCACCACACGGGACGCAATCAGCACGGCACGGTGGTTATCGAATTTGAGCGCACGGCATTAATGCTGAAACGAGTTACGAATAGCGAATAGCGAGTGACGAATGACCAATAACCAATCTCCAATCTCCAATCTCCCGCGGCTCCGACGCTCGGTGCTGTTTATGCCCGGCGACAGCATGCGAAAAATCGAAAAAGCCACCCGCCTCGATGCCGATACCATCGTGATGGATTTGGAGGATGGCGTGGCGCTGAACAACAAAACCGCCGCGCGCGAAACCATCGCCGAGGCGTTGCGCACGCTCGATTTCGGGCGGCGCGAACGGCTGGTGCGCCTCAATCCGCCCGATTCCGGTTTTCTGAATGACGATATTGCCGCCACCGCGCCCGCCCACCCCGATGGATTCGTCATCCCCAAAGTGGAATCGGCGGCGGATGTGCAGACCGTCAGCCGGAAATTGGTGGCGGTGGAACGCGAGTACGGCTGGGCGGAAGGTTCGCTGCGGTTGGTGGCGGTGATAGAAACCGCGCTGGGCGTGATGAATCTGAAAGAGATTGCGCAGGCGGATGCGCGGCTGGAGGCGCTGATGTTCGGCGCGGAAGATTTGGCGGGCGACATCGGCGCGGTGCGCACGCGCGCGGGCTGGGAAGTCTTTTTCGCGCGCAGTGCGGTGGTCACAGCGGCGGCGGCTTATGGCTTGCAAGCGATT
>JALVZI010000365.1 GCA_027022125.1 Anaerolineae bacterium
GACTTGGGACTGACTACAACCCTGAAACCTTGAACTTTGAACCATAAACTTTGAACCTGAAACATTTTAACCTGAAACTCCGGACGCTGAACCGGCTAACATCACCTGCGAAACAGGAATCCGCTCGGCCGCGATTCCTGTCGCTGGTGGATATGGGGCTGGACACGGTGAAAGCGGCGGTGGTGGATATGTCATCGCCGCAGAATATCCGCGTGCTGGGGCACGGACTGGCGGAATCGCACGGCAGAGACATCGCCGGGGGGCGCGCCCAAGCCGCCGAGTTGGCGGACGTGACCAACCGCGCGCTACAAGCGGCGGAAGACGCCACCGAAGCCGCCATCGGGCGGAAAATTGTGCCCGATGACGCCGTTTTTCTGCTGCCGAGCCGGGCGCTGGCGGGCGTCACCGTCACCGTTTCCCGCCGCCGACCGCCCCGCAGCGATGCCATCTCCGCCGCCGAACTGGATGCGCTGTGGGCAAGAGGCGTGCAAAAAACGCGCCAACGGCTGCAAACCCTGCCCGACCATACCGACTGGCTCATCCAAAACATTGCCCAAACCGAATTGCGGCTGGACGGCAAACTGGTCAGCGACCCGGTGGGGCTGCGCGGGCGAAACCTGTCGCTGGGAGCGTATGGCGTCACCTGCCACCCCGCCACCATTCGCGGCATCGAGCAGTTGGCAGAACGGCTTGATTTGAATATCCACCAACTGGTTCCCATCCCGCAATCGCTGGCGGCACTGGTTCCCGGCGGTGATGCGCTGCTGCTGGATGTGGGCGCCGGCGGCACCGATTGTCTGTATGTGCGGCACGGCGCGCTGATTGACACCCGGCGCGTCCCTTTCGGCGGGAATTTTTTCAGCCGCCATTTGAACAAGCGTTTCAAATGCGATTTGGTTGACGCCGAAGCGTTGAAAATCGCCTTCGGCTCGGATTCACTGGTGGAAAACGATGTGCGGTTGGTTCGGCGCGGGCTGGAAGAACCGCTGCAACGCTGGGCAACCGAGACGGCTTCCGCCATCAATCACCTGCTGCCGGCGGTTGATTTCCCCCAACTGCCGCCGCATCTGTATTTCACGGGGGGAAGCGCCATATTGCCCGGCTTAAAAAATATGTTATTATACGCGCTGAAAGATGCGGGGCGCACGTTTGAACATCCCCCGCAAATTGTCAATCTCGGCGAACACGCACTCGCCGGTTTTCGCGGCGACCCCGGCGGTTTGCGGGGGGTGCTGTTCGCGCCGGTATTGAGCGCAGCGAGGTTTTTGTAGCGTTGAGTTCGGGAAGTAAAAATAGTCCACAGATTCACACAGATTCACACAGATTTTTTATTTCTTCTGTGAAAATCTGTGTCCATCTGTGTCCATCTGTGGACTGATACCTTATCCCGAACTGAAATATAGAATCTAATGGAACAAATAATTCAACTTGCCCCCGATGATGACATAACTTCGATTCGCACCCGCTTGGAATGGACAGATGCACGGCGGGTGCTGATGATTGTACCGCGCCAAAATAAGGCGCTGCGCAGTTTGGTGCATCAAAAAGTGCTGGCACGCACTGCCGACACGCTGAATATCGAACTGGCGCTGGTGACGCAGGACGGCAAAACCCGCGATGCCGCCAAACAGGCAGGCATCAAAACGTTTGCCGCCGAATGGATTGCCCGCCGCAAAAAATTCATCCGGCAGGAAACACCCAAAGCGAAATCGGGGAAAATCACACCGCCCCAACTGAAAGTTATCGAAAAACCGCCGCGCCGGATGCGCATTCAGGATAGAAAACTGGTGCTGGTCATCGGCAGTGGAAAAGTGGGCTGTTTGCAACAACTCATCGCGCTGATACTGGCAGGGGTGCTGGCGCTGGCGCTGACCGTGCTGGTGCTGATTCTCGCGCCCGGTGCAAAAGTGACACTCATCCCCAAAGTGGATGTCATTTCCACCACCATCACTCTCACAGCCGACCCCAGTGGCGCGGTGACGGATATTGACCCGGAAAACAATCTCATTCCCGCCAGACCCATTCAGGTGGAATTGACGCTGTCCACCACTGTGCGCACCATCGACACCGAAAAAGCGCCGACGGATTTCGCCAAAGGGACGGTCGTCATCTTTAACCGCACGCAAGATGAGCAGATTGTACCCATCAGCACCACCGTGCGCACATCGTCCGGCGTGCCCATCGAATTTATCACCACCCAAACCGCCACCGTGCCCGCCGGCACGGGCGCAACCACCAGCACCACCATCATCGCCGTGAAACCGGGTCCGCGCGGAAATGTGCCCGCCGGGCAGATAAACCAGTTCGCCAACCCGTCGCTCGGATTGCTGGTGCGGGTTATCAACGACCAGCCCACCGGCGGCGGCTCGGTGCGCGAAGCGGGGGTGGTGACGGATGACGATAAAGACCGCGTGCGCTCGAAATTGCGGCAACTCATTCAGCAGGAAGGATACGAGCAGATGCAGGCGGAATTGGACGCGCAGGAGTATATTCCGCCCGAAAGTTTGCAGGTGATTGAACTCGATTTGACGTATGATAAATTTTCCGGCGATGTTTCTGACACGCTGGGCGCGGAGATGCACGCGGTGGTGCGCGGCACGGTGGTCGCCGATTATAACGCCAACCGGCTGGCATATCTGGCGCTGCTGAAAGAGGTTCCGC
>JALVZI010000366.1 GCA_027022125.1 Anaerolineae bacterium
AATCATAATAGAATCCGTCTTCGATGGGCGGTCCGATGGCGATTTTTCCGGTGGGGAACATTTCCAGCACGGCTTGCGCCATCACATGCGCCAGCGAGTGCCGAATGCGGTACAGATGCGAGTTTTCATAATCGGTTTTTTTGCTCATAATATTGCTCCTGCCGGTAGTTGTTGGTTGATTGCATGGTTGAAAAATAACAAAAAACCCCTCATCCGCAGGGACGAGGGGATAATCCACGTGGTTCCACCCAATTTCAGCCGGAAACGGCTCTCTTGCGGCGGGTAACGGCGCCACCCGAAATGCCATACTGAGCGGGGCTGTTCCGGCATTCACTCGCGGAGGGTGCATTTCGCGGCATGTCAGGCGGTTTGCAGCCAACGACCGCCATTCTCTGCGACAGGGGGCGCGAAATACGTGTTCCGGTCGGCGTTTTGTGAGAAAAGTGTACAGGGTTTGATGGCGTTTGTCAACCCTGTTTTTGTGTGGGCGGTACAAGACTCGAACTTGTGACCTCCTCGGTGTAAGCGAGGCGCTCTAACCAACTGAGCTAACCGCCCGAACAGACAAAAATTATACTCAATTTGCAAACAACTGACAAATAACACGAACCCTCGGTTAGCGGTTTTTGTTGCGTTTTCGGTAATGATGACACATGGTTGATGAAGGATAATTTTTTGCTCAGTTTTCACGCGTAAAAATGATGAGTTCCCGGTTATTATTGTTATACACCGCTAAAAATTCGTCTGACGCGGCAATTTTATCGTAGATAGAGGGATTGCTCATTTCCAAATAACCTATCTTCTGCCCGGTTTGGATATCTGTGGCAACTATTCGCCCGTCAGATTGGATTGTATATTTACAACAAGTATTGAAACTTGTCCTATATTTACTGGGATAAGGAAAAGGATTAGGGACTTCTTCCGTACTCAATAATTCACCCGTTTGGGCATCCAGAAAAAATATTGCCGTGACAAAAGGGGACTTAAATACATCGTGGTCGTATACTTTGATAACACTTCTCTCTGATTTAACGTACAAACTACCCCGTGACTTTAACGGTTGTTTATATTCCCATATCTTCTCACCAGTTCTCAAATCAAAAGCCTGAACGATGTTAATACCGCCAACATACACTCTTTCACTATCTGCATCCACCGACCGTGTGTTTGAGGTTGCTTTCCAGTAAAATGTTTCTTTTTCGGCATTGATCACCACGATTCCGGCTATCGTTCCTTGACCGCCCAAAACTTTTAGGATTACCGTATTTTCGTTTGTGATTAACAGATGCTCTACAAGCCGCCCTCTGGTAGACCAGTAACTTGCCTCATTCAGCGGTAACGTATTGACTGTAATTTTCGTTTGTGGTGTTGTGATTTGCGCAACAGGGTCGAAGATAGGAAGCGATGGTATAACTTCCCCCAAAAAGGGTAGCCCAAAACTAACACACAACCCACCGAAAATCCACCCGACTACCAAAATGAACACGGGTCGCCATATAATAGATGACCAGATATTAAGTTGAAACCATTTCTGGATACGGGTGATTGTTTGCATAACTGCATTTTTCCCATACTGTTCTGAAATTACCGGCGATTTGTCGTTCTTTTGGTTTCCATAAGATGCCCGCAGCCGATTCACTCCTCTGCCAGATAGCCATCGCGCAGCAGAAGTTTTTTCACCGCAGCGAGATTCTTTTCCGGCACCAGCGCAGCGGTGGGACCCAGCGGCGGTCCCAGCAACCTGCCAATTTCCGCGTGCTGCATCAGTGCGGTCAGCGTTTCCGCGTCGGTGACGCGCAGCACGGTGAGTCGCTCGATTTTCGCGGAGGCGGTGCGTTTTTCCCAGCGGTGCAGCGCATCTACCAGCGGCAGCGGCGTTTGGGCGTTGGTGGCGCGTTTCAAAAATCCCAAAATTTGTTCCACAGTGATACTCTGTTCCTGTGCCCGCCGAAAACTTTGGCGGGTGAGACGGTACACGGCGGCGCGGTCGGTGCGTTTTTCCTGCGCGGCGAATCGCGCCAGTTGAAAACGATGATACAGGCTGACGGTGTGCGGCACGCGGACAGAAAAATCGGTGGGGTTGATGCGAATGGTTGCCGCGGCGGGGGCTTCGGCGGGGAGAGGGGTGTCGGGGTGCAAAAAAGCATTGCCCCGCGGCGACAGTCTGAAAACCGTCGCGGGCAGCGTTTCGGCGGGCGCGCCCAAACGGATGACGCCCAGCGCGGGCAGTGTCACCGTCAGCAAATGCCGAATCAACCGCCCTTCCACATCCTCCCAATGGTCGAACCCCATCAGCGGCGCATCCGATTCATCGTAAATGTACCAACGGTCATAATCGCCATCGGGACGCAAAAAATCGGGGTCGGCGGTTTTGATGGCGCGCACAAATCCGTCAATCGAAAGCCATGCCTCAGCCGGAACCTGCGACAGGTGGTGCAATATCCGCGAGCGTCCCCGCAGCGGACTGTTTTCCCAACCGGTCGGCTTCGGTTTCACACCGGGCAGATGCCACAAATCGTTCCAAGTGGGGTCGGTGCGCCACGTTTGCTGCAATGCGGCAAGTTGGCGGGCGGCGGGCGATTTCAGCCAGTCGCGCACGGCATCGGTGTGCAGTTTCAACCGTCGCCCCTGTTTGCGCAGAAAATCCATG
>JALVZI010000367.1 GCA_027022125.1 Anaerolineae bacterium
CCCGAAAAATGCAAATAGGATTGTGCGATTTGCACAATCCTATTATACCAAATGTTATGTGTATTTGTCAATTGATGAATATATTACATCATTTGATTAGAATCCCGTTGGGGGCACCACCGCCGAGCGCAATTGCGCTCGGCTTTTTTGTTGCGATTTCCGGTTACCGCACCACCAGCGGCAGAAAAACACGGAATTGCGCGGCTTGCACCGATACCGTCATTCGGGCGGGGGTTAAATCTACATTGCCGAAACTGTCGGTGGCGCGGGCTTCCAGCAGATGGTCACCCGGGGAAAGCGAGTCACTCAACACCACAGTGAACCCTTCACGCGCACTGTCGAACGCCCCGTCGGCGGGCTGGGCGGGCTGCCATTCGCCGCCATCCAACCGGTATGCCACCCCGGCGATGATGCCGTCGGTCAGTTGCAGCGCCGTTCCGGCGACCGGCTCCGCTGCCGCCGATTGAACGGTCAATCGTTCGGAGGCGGCGGAAAATTCGGTGTCCACCGTTTCCGTCACTCCCGAAACGGTGACGGTGGCAATTGCCTGCTCATTCACTTTGCCGAAATCGTCAATCGTTTGCAAATAGATGGTGTGTGTGCCGTTCGGCAGCGGGTCGGTGGTGAAAATGAAATCATCCTGATAATCATCGAATGCGCCATCCACCGGTTGGACGGATTGCCACACGCCGTCATCCACCCGATAGTTGACCGTTTCCACCGAATTTATCAGAATTGAACGGTATTTCGGTGACGGAAACGGCGTTTCGGCAAAATGCCCGCTGACGGTGAAAACACCGGTCGTCGCCACTGTTTGGGTGGTCACACCCGATACCGTCAGCCCGACATCCACCGGGTCAAGCATGCCGTTACCGTCGCTATCCCACCAGCCGATTTGCCCGCGCGCATATTCGTCAATCTGCCCGTTGGCATACGGGCTGATTTGCCCGCGCATAATGCTCGGCTCATCAATTGCGCATCCCTGCTGGCTGTTCTGGTTTTCAATTTGCAGATAGCCCGATTGCGCATCGCACGCCACATTTGCCGCCGCATACTGGTCGAGCGCGCGGAAAATGTGTCCCATTTCGTGGGTGGCAACCGCATCCATATTGCCGATGCCGTATCCGTTATTGCCATAGGTCATCACCATAAACGGACCACCGAGATAGGCATACGCAAAATAACCGTCGCTGAAACGGTTGTCGCTGTCGTTGGCGCTGTCCACCACAAAAATGGTGAATGCCCAATCGGTGTGGTAGGTTTGGCGCAGATAGTCATTGTATGCCCGCACTTGGTCGAAATAACTGTACCCACTGAACCCCAGTGCGGTCATCGTGTCGGCTATCCACAGACTCTGGTCGGTATACGGGCGAGAAATCGGTTCGACGGCGGTCGGTTCGGTGTGCGGGGTGTCATACACCACCGATAGTTGGGCTGCCGGTTCGCGTTCCGCCCACCAGTTCAGCGCAGAGGAAATTTCGCTGACCACCAGTGATTGTTTGCCGTCCGTCCAATCTTCGGTGGAGGGGTCGGTAGTGCCGTCACTTTCGGGGAAAATGATACCCACCGCCACCGAACCAATCATAAACTGGCTCGATTCGGTGTAATTCGGGCGCAGGTCATCAGCGGTGACGTTTTCTATATTGAGAAAACGGGGGGCTTCCGGCGCGGGGGCTTCCAGCGCATCCACAAAATCGCCGGGTTGCAGCGGATGTGCATCCAGCGACTGCGCATCTCTGGCGGTGATGGGCGGCGCCAGCAGGGCATTAAAAACGACTGCCGCCCGTTTTGCCGCCGGTGACCATTCGGTGGTGACGGCGGGGTCAACCGCTGCGATGAAGGTTTTCGCGCCGGGAAAATCGGCGGGGGTTCCGCTCGGCACTTCGGCGATGAAGGCATCGGGCGGGAAAATGTGTCGCACCCGGATGCCCGCGCTGCGAGCGGATTGCAGCGCGGTATCCAGGTTCTGGCTGGCAGGCAATACTGCCAGAACGAGCGTCGGCGCATCGGGAGAATCGGCGGGGGGGGCGGCAAAAACAGGCACGCCGGACAGCAGGACTATCGCCAAAATAAAATGTATCGTCAGTTTCAGTGTGAATGTTTGTGTCCGCATTGTACCGTTCTCCAATGGTTTGCCTGATTGGTACTTTCAGTGTAAAAGAGAACGGCTCGGTTGTGGGTGAAGGGAAAGTGAAATGTTCGTAAAAACTGCGTGTGAATCGCGTAAAGAGATGTAAACATTGCGTAAAAGGTACGTAAAAATGCCGCGCGGTGAGAAATTGTCACTTTTGTGCTTCTGGGGTATAATAAAATGGTTTCCACGGAAACCCGGCGCATCAGCCCGGGTTTTTTTGTGAACCGGTGAGCAACCCCATAGTTTTTTGAGGAGAACCGCTATGAGCGAACTGGTTTTTGAATCTCAACACCCCCTCGTCAAACACAAATTGGCAAAACTGCGCGACAAAGCCACCAAACCGAAAAAATTCCGCGAGTTGATTCGGGAAATTTCGATTTTGCTGGCATATGAAGCCACACAAGACCTGAAAATTGCCCCCATTGAAGTTGAAACGCCGATGGCTCGCACCACCGGCTTTTTGTTGGAAGAGCAAATCGGGCTGGTACCGATTCTGCGTGCGGGACTGGGTATGGT
>JALVZI010000368.1 GCA_027022125.1 Anaerolineae bacterium
GTGTGCGTTTGCAGTGGCGATTGTCCGCGCCGCCACCGGAGCCGCTGGTGGCATTCGTCCATCTGCTCGGCGCGGATGGCGCGCTGGCGGTTCAGCAGGATAGATTGCTGTTCAACCCGGCATCTGCCGCACAATTTCCGCCGGAGGTGTCGCAGTGGCGGGGATACGGTTTGCAACTCCCCGCTGATTTGCCCGCCGGCGATTATTCGCTGGTGGTGGGGGTGTATCGCCAAGCGGACGGCGTGCGTCTTTCCCGCGCCGACGGTTCGCCCGATAATTTTTTGTATCTGACCACAATTTCAGTGAAATGAGCGAATGGGCGAATTTGCGAATCTGCGAATGAGCGAGTATCGTTCACGCATCACGCATCACGCATCACGCATCACGCATCACGCATCACGCATCACGCATCACAAATGACAAAGGACAAACAACCAATGAACAACCATCGCCATATCCCCGTCGCCGAGCCGAAAATCGGTGAGCGCGAATTGGAACTCGTTTCCGATTGCGTTCGCTCCGGCTGGGTATCATCGAAGGGGAAATATGTTAATCAATTTGAACAGAATTTCGCCGAGTTTTGCGGCGTGAAATACGGTGTGGCGACATTTAACGGCACAATTGCGCTCCATCTGGTGCTCGCCGCGCTGAATATCGGCGCGGGGGATGAAGTGATTGTCCCCAGCCTGACGTTTGTTGCCACGGCGAATGCAGTGGCATATACCGGCGCCACCCCGATTTTTGTCGATTCCGAGCCGGAAACGTGGAATATCGACCCCGCCGCCATCGAAGCCGCCATCACCCCGCGCACCAAAGCCATCATCCCCGTGCATCTGTACGGGCATCCCGCCGATATGGATGCTATCAACGCCATTGCCCGGCGGCACAATCTGTGGGTCATCGAAGATGCCGCCGAGGCGCACGGCGCGAAATATCGGGGCAAGCCCGCCGGTTCGCTGGGGGACGCCGCCATTTTCAGTTTTATGGGAAACAAAATCATCACCACCGGTGAAGGCGGGGTGGTGGTGACGGATGACCAATCGCTGGCGGAACGGTGTTTCTTTTTGCAGAACCACGCCCGTCAGCCCGACAGCCCGTACTGGCACACCGAAATCGGTTTCAACTATCGGATGACCAACCTGCAAGCCGCGCTCGGTGTGGCGCAGTTGGAGCAGATTGACGAATTTATCGCCATTCGGCGGCGGAATGCGGCGCATTATATGGCGCGGCTCGGCGATGTGCCGGGGCTGGTGATACCTCCGCAGGCAGAATGGGCGGAAACGGTTTACTGGATGTTCGCCCCGCTCATCACGCCGGAATTCGGACTTGACCGCGACACGGTGATGGCGAAACTCCGCGAGCGCGGCATCGAAAGCCGCCCCTTTTTCGGCTGCGTCCATCAAATGCCGATGTATGATAGCGGGCAATCGCTCCCCGTGGCGGAAAAACTGTCGGTGCAGGGCATCAACCTGCCCTCCGGCACCACATTATCCGCCGCTGATATTGATTTTGTGTGCGATGTGCTGATTGAGATGCGGCGGTGATAGTGGAGATTCGTTATTGGAGATTAGAGATTGGTTATTCGTGATGCGTGATAGAGATAGGGATAAAGATTTGGCATTCTTGCAACCTTGCTACCCTGCAACTCTGCAACTTGAAACTTTGAACCTTAAACTTTGAACCAAAAACACCTGAACCCCACCCGCAACCGTATAACCCCGACCGATGCCATCGCTTGGGGGATGATTCTGCTGTATATTGTCACGTTTTCGTGGTTGGCAATACTTCGGCACGCCAGTTTCAATTCCAGCGCCTTCGATTTGGGCATTTACGACCAGGTGGTATGGAATACCCTGCACGGGCGATTGTACTTTTATACCACCACCGGACAACCGCTGCTGCATTTTTCCAACCACGCCGACCCCTCTCTCATCTTTGTTGCCCCCTTTTACCTGATTTTTGATAGCCCGATAACGCTGCTGGTGTTGCAGGCAACGGTCATCGGATTGGGTGGATTGCCTGTTTTTTGGCTGGCGCGGCAAATGTTAAAAAGCAATTTTGCCGCCCTGAGTCTGCTGGTGGCGTATCTTTCGTTCCCGTCGCTGCAAATTGTCCCGCTGTGGGATTTCCACCCACCGGCGTTGGCAACCGGATTGCTGCTGTATGCTTTCTATTTTATGGTGCGCCGAAAATACGGCTGGTTTTTGCTGTTTGCTATCATTTCGATGGGCTTCAAAGAGCAAATTCCGCTGATAGTGGCATTTATGGGGCTGTATCTACTGGTAATTGAACGCCGCTGGCGCATCGGTGCTGTAACCATCGCCATTGCGGCGGTTTATTTTTTGGTGATAATGTATTGGGTTATCCCGGCGAACAGTGTTGTGGGCAAGCATCTTTTTCTGGGATATTATGCCGATTTGGGCAGCACCCCCGCCGAAATCATCGTTACCGCCATCACCCGTCCCGATATTGTGCTGAAAAACGTGTGGCAACCGGCAAAATTGGCGTACCTCCGCGACATACTCGCCCCGTTTGGATTTTTACCGCTGCTGGGATTGCCCGTGCTGCTCATTGGTTTGCCGTCTTTGGCGATAAACCTGCTCAGCGCCAACCCGGCGATGCACGATGCCACGCAGGCGCAATATATCTC
>JALVZI010000369.1:0-2344 GCA_027022125.1 Anaerolineae bacterium
GGGTTAGGGGGAGGGGGCAAACCCGCCATAGCACAATATCGAACACCTGCCAAATCTCAAACTGCGTAAGGTGAGTTACAAATAATCGTCAGCCAAATGAACCATGCCACTATAGCTGATTATCATCAGTGAGAGACTGCAAAAATTGCCGATAATCGGGGTCGTCATACCGATTCGGGAAAAATGCCGCCGCATATTCTGGCAATTGCGAACCGCAAACGTGCGCTGCCAGCAACTCGCCCGCCGCCAGCGATGCCATCAACCCGAAACCGGACAGCGCGCCGATGACGAATGCGCCATCCGGCGGTAGCGCGCCCACCAGCGGGCGATTCTCTTTCGTTTTGGTGTAATAGCCGCCGTCCACATACGGTTTCGGCAGCCGCTGCAAATATGCCGCCATCGCCGGAACCATCGTCACCATACCGCGCAGAACCACTTCTGGATAATCGGGGTCATCGGGCAGGGGAAAAATCTCCGCCACCGGCTCGGTGTGGTATGGAAAGAGCATCAGTACCACCGGGCTGTCACCTTCTCCCTCCGGGCGAAAATGGAGCGTGCCGGGAAATTCCGCCAGCATCCACCGTGATTCTGCATCTGCCGCCAGAAATTCGCGCTCTTCCGCCGAAAACGGCAGTCGCTGCGGGTCAGTCCAAATGGTCAGCGGTGCATCGCGGGGGATGATACCCAACCGGTCTTTGATGGACACCTTCAAATGCAATTCCGAAAAAACGGGCAGATCAACACTAACCAGCCGCCCGACATCTTTCAAAAAAGGTCCCGCCGCGTTGACAAATGTTTCGGTGGCGATGGTTTCCGTGCCGCCTGCCGTGGCGACCGTCACCCCGCACACGCGATTTTTCTCCAGCCGCACGCCCGTCACCCGCCCGGAAACGAGTTCCGCACCGTATGCCCGCGCTTCTTCCAGCAGGGTCATCCCCAGTTGATAGCCGCTGAACCATCCGCAGCGGCGGGCGTGCAGCACCGCCACCGTTTTTTCGGAGAGGAAGGGATAGTGTTTGCGGATGAGTGTGGTATCGGTGATGAGGTCTGCGCCGTCGGGGGCGTTTTTAAACCCGTGCCGAGGCGACGGGCGGTATGGCGGGTCGGCGGGCGCGCCGGTGTGAAACCGCATTTCGCCCGCGCCGAGTTTTGCCGCCTGCGCCATTTGCCGCCGAAACTGCGCCGCGCGGTCGGGGTCGGCGGTGGCATACAGATAGCCGCGCCGGTTCAGCCGGATGCGGTTGTTGGTGCGACGGGCGACGGCTTCCAGCAGGTCAATACTGCGATTCATCAGTGCCATCATCGCCCCGTCGGGGTCAAGCCACCAATTGCGATACGCTTCGGTGGATTTGTCGCTGGTCAGTGTCAGCGGGGCGCGGTCGTCCACCAGCACCACCCGTTTGATACCGTGTGCCACCGTCAGCCAATGTGCCGCCGCCACACCGGCAATTCCCGCCCCACAGATGACCGCATCGGCGGAATGGAGATTGGTTGATTGGCGATTGGAAATTGGGTTATTCATCGTATCTGTTCAGTGTGCAGTGGTATCTTGCCGATTTCACCCTTCGATACGCCCTACGGGCTACTCAGGATGAAATCGGCAGGGAAAAACACATTCTAATCAACCCCGTAGAGACGCCCAAATTGGGCGTCTTTACGAAAATGCCGCCGCAACGAGATAAAACACAGAAAAATCCGTGACCATCCGTGTCATCTGCGTTATCTGTGTTCCATTGAATCTGTGGCTGAATAGATACTATTCATCTATCGCATCTGCCAATAACCAATAACCAATCTCTAATAACCATTATACCATTTCGACTGCCATTGCCGCCGCGCCGCCCATGCCGTGACAGATGGACGCCAGTCCGCGTTTGGCATTGTTTTGCATCAGCACGTTCAGCAGGGTGACGAGAATCCGCGCACCGGATGCGCCGATGGGGTGTCCGATGGCGACTGCGCCGCCCAACACGTTGATTCGCTCGTGCGGAATTTCCAGCAGGCGATGGTACAGCACATTGTTCAGCGCGAAGGCTTCATTGGTCTCGAAAAAGTCAAATTCGGCAAGCCCCATGCCGAGTTTGTCCAGCAGTTTTTTGGTGGCGGGGATGGGCGCTTCGGGGAAACGCCATGTTTCACCGGCATACCAACTGCCGCCCAGAATTTCGGCGATGGGGGTGAGATTGTATTTTTTGACCGCCGCTTCTCCGGCGAGCACCAGTGCCGCCGCGCCGTCGCTGATTTGGCTGGAATTTCCGGCGGTGAAAATGCCGTCCGCGCCGAAAGCAGGGCGCAGTTTCGCCAGCGATTCGGCGGTGGTTCCGGGGCGGATGCCTTCATCGGC
>JALVZI010000369.1:2354-8693 GCA_027022125.1 Anaerolineae bacterium
GGTCTGTTCGCCTTTGCGGGTTTTCACGGTGACGGGGGTAATTTCGGCGGCAAATAGCCCGTCGGCGGTAGATTTTTCCGCCCGCTGCTGCGACATGGCGGCGATAGCATCCACATCATCGCGGGAAACGCCGTATTCCGCCGCCAGACGGTCTGCCTGCGCCCCCATCGCTTCGCCGGTGGTGGGGTCGGTCAGTCCGTCGCCCTGCAGCATATCGTACACCGGTTCGGTGCGGTTGAGAATCAGTTTGTATCCCCAGCGTGCGCCGGATGACAGCACAAACCCCGCCTGCGACATCGATTCGATGCCACCCGCCAGCACCAGTTCGGCATCGCCCGCGCGGATGGTGTTGGCGGCATTGTACACCGCCGCCATCCCCGACGCGCAGACCATATCCACTGCCATACTATCCACATCCAGCGGAATACCCGCTTTCATGCCCGCCTGACGGGGGATGAGTTGCCCGTGTCCGCCGCGCAACACATTGCCGAATACCATCAGGTCGAGTTTATCGCCGGAAACGCCCGCTTTTTCCAGCGCGCCTTTCATCGCCGCCGCGCCCAAATCTGCGGGGGAAAATCGGGCAAACGCACCGCCAAAACGCCCGATGGGGGTGCGGGTCGCTGAAACGATATAAACTTTGCTCATTGTTTCCTCCTCGAAACATGATTTTTGCTGAAATGTCTTTCGGGTTTCAGTTTACCAGAGAATGCCCCCATCGGTCAAACAAATGAGCGAATAGCGGTCAGTGTTCAGTTGTCAGCAATCAGCGGTCAGCCATCAGTTGGTTCAGGGACGGCTGAATGCTGACCGCTGATTGCTACCCTTCTCAATCCGCCAGCGTGCTGGTATCGCCGAGCGGTTTGCCCATAACTTTCGCTTTCAGCAGACGGCGCATAATTTTGCCGCTGCGCGTTTTGGGCAGGCTGTCCACAAATTCGATGACCGCCGGCACGGCAATGGGTCCCACTTCAGTGCGGACGTGTTTTTTCAGTTCATCCACCAGCGCATCATCACCGACTTTTCCGGCGTTCAAAATGCAGAAGGCGTGAATCACATTCCCTTTCAGTTCATCCGGCACACCGATACACGCCGCTTCCGCCACATCGGGATGGCTGACCAGCGCGCTTTCCACTTCCGCCGTGCCGAGCCGGTAGCCGCTGACTTTGATGACATCATCCATCCGCCCGATAATCCAGAAATAGCCGTCTTTGTCGCGGCGGGCGCTGTCGCCGGTGAAATACCAGCCTTGCGATTCAAATTCTTTCCAGTATTGATTGACATACCGGTCGGGGTCGCCCCAAACGGTGCGCGCCATACCGGGCCACGGTTTTTTGATAACCAGATAGCCGTCTTCGTTGGCATCGCACGATTCGCCGTTTTCGCGCACCACATCCGCATCGATGCCGGTGAACGGCAGGGTAGCGCTGCCCGGTTTCAGCGGCACAACGGGCGTGGGGGTAATCATAAAACCGCCCGTTTCGGTTTGCCACCATGTATCAATAATGGGGCATTGTTCTCTGCCGACAACGCGGTGATACCAGCGCCACGCTTCGGGGTTGATAGGTTCGCCCACCGTGCCCAGCAGCCGAATGCTGTCGAGATTGTGGCGTTTCACCCACGCATCACCGAAACGCATCAGCCCGCGAATGGCGGTCGGTGCGGTGTACAAAATGGTGATGCCGTATTTTTCCGCCATTTTCCACCAGCGGTCGGGATATGGGTAGTTCGGTGCGCCTTCATAAATGAAACTGGTCAAACCCAAAATGAGCGGCGCATACACAATATAACTGTGTCCCGTAATCCAACCGGGGTCGGCGGCGCACCACCAGCGGTCTTCATCTTTCACATCGAAAGCATATTTCAGGGTGGTGGCAATATAAACCTGATAGCCGCCGCAGGTGTGCAGCACCCCTTTCGGTTTACCGGTAGTGCCGCTGGTGTACAGAATGAACAGCGGGTCTTCCGCATCCATCGGCACGGTATCAAATTTTGTGCTGGCGACGGGGAGGCTCATCAACTCGTGCCACCAAAAATCGCGTCCGGCTTCCATATGGACATCCTGCCCCGTGCGTTTGAAAACGATGACATTTTGCACCACCGGGCTGCGGCGGATGGCTTCATCGGCAATATCTTTTAAATTGATGGTTTTACCGCGCAGCCACGCCCCGTCGCAGGTGATGAGCACTTTGCTCTGCGCATCGGCGATGCGGTCGGCGAGTGCCTGCTCGCTGAATCCACCGTAAACCACGCTGTGAATCGCGCCCACTTTCGCCGTGGCGAGCATGGCAATCGGCAGTTCGGGCACGCGCCCCATGTAAATCGTCACCGTGTCACCTTTTTGCACGCCCATGCTGGTCAGCACATTGGCAAATTTATTCACTTCCTGCCACAAGCGGAAATAACTAAATGTGCGCAGTGTGCCGTCTTCGCCTTCCCAAATGATAGCCAGTTTATTTTTGCGCCACGTTTTGGCGTGTCTGTCCAGTGCATTATGGGCGATATTCGTTTTGCCGCCGATGAACCATTTGAAAAATGGCGCGCCACTGTCATCCAGCACCTTTTCGTACGGCTCATACCATTCGATGAACTCTTTGGCGCGGGCATCCCAATAGGCTTCGATGTCTTTCAGTGCCTCTTCCCGCAATTCGAGATAATTCGGCACATTGGCGTTTGCCACCACCTCCTCGGCGGGGGGATACACCTCGCTTTCCGCCGCAATAATCTCGCTTTCGCGTTCCGCATCGGGATGGACATTGGGGTCTAAATTGTCAGTCATTTGTTTGCCTCCATTATTGAAATAAAACCATACACCACAGCACGAATCATCGCTGTGCAGAACACTATTTTGTTCAACCGCAGGGTTATAAATGAGATTAGCATGGTTCGGGAGAGATGTCAAAAAATTTTTTGCCGCCTCCGCATTTGCACCATATGCTTTTTCTGCACAGTGGTTGTTCCAACCCACAGAAACTAACCCTGCATTATTTGGCGCATAATGCCTATCTGCGTATGATATTGTGTAGATTGGTTGCAAAACAACGGTTGCCCCAATAGAGGAATGATGAAAGACAAACAACTTTACGAAATTCACGCGGACATTTGCAAAGCGCTCACCCACCCCCTCCGATTGGAAATTTTGGACTATCTCCGCGACGGCGAAAAAACCGTTTCGCAATTGGTGGCGCATTTGGGTGTGACCCAGAGTGCGGTTTCCAGACATTTGGGGGTAATGCGCGCGTATGGCGTCGTTCAAACCCGCCGAGACGGTGTGCACATTTTCTATCGCATCGGTAATGCACATATTGTTGCCGCCTATGATGAAATGCACACCTTCGCGCAGGAAACAATGGCAGCCCAATCGGCGATATTTGCCCAAATTTGATACCACGCACGCCGCGCCCCATTTGTAAAATCCCCCATCGCGTGCTAAAATCTCCCCCACAATCAGAACATTATTTCTATTGCATTCGCACCCGTTTGTGGTAGAATCCCCGCCGCACAAAAATACGGAACACGGACGCCCCCTCTATGGCTTTAAAACATATCACCATCAAAGGTGCAAAAGAACACAATTTAAAAAATGTTGACCTCACCATCCCCCGCGATAAATTCATCGTTTTCACGGGGGTTTCCGGCAGCGGCAAAAGTTCGCTGGCGTTTGACACTCTGTACGCCGAAGGGCAGCGCCGTTACGTCGAATCGCTGTCGGCGTATGCCCGCCAGTTTTTGGGGCAGATGGAAAAACCGAAAGTAGACTATATCGGCGGGCTCAGCCCCGCCATCGCCATCGAGCAGAAAGCGGTCAGCAAAAATCCGCGCTCGACCGTCGGCACGGTAACAGAGGTTTACGATTACCTGCGCGTCCTTTTCGCCCGCGCGGGCACGCCCCACTGCCCCAACTGCGGGCGCGAAGTGAAACGGCAATCGGCGCAGGAAATTGTGGCACAAATTGCCGCCCTGCCCGCCGAAAAACGCATCCGGGTGATGGCGCCCATCGCGCGCGGACGCAAAGGTACGTTTGAAGAAACCTTCGCCCAAGCCCGCGCCGAAGGTTTCGTCCGCGCCCGCATCGACGGCGTGACCACCGACCTTGACCAGCGGTTCAAACTGGCGAAAAACAAAAAACACGACATCGAACTGGTGGTTGACCGGCTGGTGATTCCCAACGGCAGCAACGGCGACCGCGCCGAGTTTGAAACCCGTCTCGCCGATTCGGTGGAAACCGCGCTGCACTGGGGCGACGGTATGCTGCTGGTGGATATGCCCGGCGACGGCGAATTGCTCTTTTCGGAACAGAACGCCTGCCCGCATTGCCAACTCAGTTTCCCCGAACTGACGCCGCAAATGTTCAGTTTCAACTCGCCGCTGGGCATGTGCCCCGATTGCACCGGGCTGGGCGAAAAAATCGCTTTCGACCCGGAACTTTTTGTCATTCCCGAAAAATCCATCCACGACGGCGGGGTTATCCCCTGGGGCGATCTGCGAAAAAAACAAGATACATGGGGGAATCAAATCGCTGTCCAAATCGCCGAGCGGTTCGGCATCAGTTTGGATACCCCGTGGCGAGATTTGCCGGAAACCGTCCGCGACCTGATTCTGTTCGGCGACCCCCACATTAAATTTCGGTATGAAAGCGAGAATTTTGCCGGTAACTGGCTTTTTGAAGGGGTCATCAATCAGGTAAAACGGCGCTATAAAGAAACCAAATCGCAGGGTATGCGCGATTATTACAGCAAATATCTCAGCCGCCAAACTTGCCCCACCTGCGGCGGCTCGCGCCTGCGACCGGAGGCACTAGCAGTGACCATCGGCGGGCTGAACCTGACGCAGGTCACATCGCTGTCCATCCGGCACGCATTCGATTGGGTGGCGGCGCTGCGCGGCGAAAAAACGGGCATCACCACCGCCGACCTCGGCTTGCCCGGCGACCCGCCCGCGCCCATCGAACCGCTGACGGGCGAAGCGCGTGCCATCGCCGACGAGGTGCTGAAAGAAATCCGCGACCGGCTGAAATTTATGCTCGATGTGGGGTTGCACTATCTCACGCTCGACCGCCCCGCGCCCACCCTTTCCGGCGGAGAGGGTCAGCGCATCCGGCTGGCATCGCAAATCGGTTCGGGGCTGGTGGGGGTGATGTACATTCTGGATGAGCCGTCCATCGGTTTGCACCAGCGCGACAATCGCCGCCTGCTCGATTCGCTGTTGAATTTGCGCGATTTGGGGAACACGGTCATCGTTGTGGAACACGATGAAGAAACGATGGCATCAGCGGATTTGATTGTCGATTTCGGACCCGGCGCGGGCATTCGCGGCGGCGAAATCGTTTTTCGGGGCACACCCGCCGCCATCAAAAAAAGCCGAAAATCGCTGACCGGAAAATACCTTTCGGGCAAATTGCGGGTCAGTTCGCCCAACGCCGAGCGGCGCACCAACGGCAAATGGCTGAAAATGTTCGGCTTGCGACACAACAATTTAAAAAATGTGGATGTCGCGTTTCCGCTGGGAAATTTCACCTGCGTGACGGGTGTTTCCGGCAGCGGCAAAAGTTCGATGGTCACCGAGACGCTCTATCCCGCGCTGGCGCGCGCTCTGCACGGCGCGCAGGTTCGCCCCGGCGCATTCGACCGCATCGAAGGGATGGACGCGGTGAACAAAGTCATCCACATCACCCAAGACCCCATCGGGCGCACCCCGCGCAGCAATCCCGCAACTTATGTGAAAGTGTGGGACAGCATCCGCACCCTGTTCGCCGAAACGCCGGAGGCGAAATTGCGCGGCTACAAACCGGGGCGATTCAGTTTCAACGTGAAAGGCGGTCGCTGCGAAATGTGTTCCGGCTACGGGCAGAAACTCATCGAAATGCACTTTTTGCCCGATGTGTGGGTGACGTGCGATGTGTGCGGCGGCAAACGGTTCAATTCCGAAACGTTGCAGGTCAAATGGAAAGGGTTGAATATCGCCGATGTGCTGAAACTGGATGTGGCGCAGGCGCTGGATATGTTCGGCGATATTCCGCGCGTCAGACGGATTCTCACCACGCTGCACGATGTCGGGCTGGATTACATTCAGTTGGGGCAGAGCGCCACCACCCTTTCCGGCGGCGAGGCGCAGCGCGTGAAACTGGCAAAAGAGTTGAGCCGCGTTTCCACCGGTGATACGGTTTATATTTTGGATGAACCGACCACCGGACTGCATTTCGCCGATATTCAGAAATTGCTGGATGTGCTGCACCGGTTGACGGACGCCGGCAACACAGTCATCGTCATCGAGCACAATTTGGATGTCATCAAAACCGCCGATTGGATTATCGATTTGGGACCCGAAGGGGGCGACGGC
>JALVZI010000370.1:0-1415 GCA_027022125.1 Anaerolineae bacterium
GTCCCACCGAAATTATTGCTCACGACCACCGCATCGAAAAGTTCGCGGAACGCGGCGTACAGGTGGTTGGCGTGTCGGTAGATTCGCAGTACACCCACTGGGCGTGGCGCAACACCCCGATAGAGAAAGGCGGCATCGGCGAGGTGCGTTTCCCCATCGTGTCCGACATCACCCACGCCATCACACGCGCCTATGGCGTGGAACATCCCGACGGGGTGGCGCTGCGCGCTTCATTTTTGATTGACAAAGATGGCATCGTGCAGCATCAGGTGGTCAACAACCTGCCGTTAGGGCGGGAAGTGGATGAAATGCTGCGAATGGTGGATGCGATGCAATTCCACGAAGAGTACGGCGAAGTTTGCCCCGCCGGATGGCACAAAGGGCAAAGCGGGATGAAAGAAACCGCCGACAGCGTCGCCGGATTTTTGGCAACCCACGCCGACGAGTTATAAACTTTTCAAGCCGAAAGCGGGTGGTTCAGCGAACCATCCGCTTTTTTGGTGGGAACAGTCAGCAATTTGGCACGATGTTCGATTTGCGATATGATACCGTAACTTTTAGCGGAGAGTTTCCCAATGGCAGAATCACACCAACTTTCGCCCGTAGAACGCACACTGGAAGACAAAGTTAATCAGTTTACCATTTATTTTGCCGACCATTGGCTGTTATGGGTAAATGTTATCAGCGGGCTGTTCATCGCGCTGTCATTTGCTGCGCCGATTTTGGAAGCGTTGGGATATGAACGCATCGCGCACGTCATTTTCAGCGCATACCGCGTTACCTGCCACCAACTGCCGGAACGGTCGTATTTCATTTTCGGGCATCAGGTGGCACTGTGCCACCGCTGCACGGCGATTTGGTCATCGTTTTTCATCGGCGGCGTGCTGTACCGCTTCGTGCGCCATCGCCTGCAACCGATGCCCTTCCACTGGTGGATTCTGGCACTCATTCCCGCCGGGGTGGATGGCGGCACACAGTTGGTCGGACTGCTGTATGAAGTGCTGCCGCCGTGGTTTTTGACCGGGTTCGCCATTGTGGTGTGGGCATCGCTGACGGTGATACTGTACACGCAGGGGGTGAAACAGTGGCAATATTACCTGTTTGTGCTGATGTTCCCGCTGTCGATGATGTATGTGCATCTGACGGGCACACGGTTCAGCAATTGGGAATTGCGCAGTATCACCGGCTCGATATGGGGGCTGGCGAATGTGTGGCTCATTTTTCCGATGTTTGAAGAATCGTTTGCGGATGTGAAAGAGGATATGCTGCGGCAGTTGTCATCGTAGTGACGCGGAGAAAAAGTAACTGTTTGGGGAGACGGGAAAAACGCCCTTCGATACGCGGTTCGCGCAGCGAACCGCTACTCAGGATGCGTTTTTCCCTGCCGATTTCATCCTGAGTAGCCCGTAGGGCGT
>JALVZI010000370.1:1425-2630 GCA_027022125.1 Anaerolineae bacterium
CTCTATCCGTGGAGCTACGGGCGCATACTTGCCGTTATTTTATCACGATTGGCGCGATTGACAAATTTGGTTTAGTATGGCTCATTGGCAACCAAAATCATCTTTACAAATTTCACGCTTTTGCCAACAATTTTCGTGATGCGTGAAACGTGATGCGTGAAACGTGAGACTTGCCGCTCTGCCACTCTGCAACTCTGCAACCTTGCTTCCTACCCCACATTGGCACGAGACGGCTATTTGTCAAGATGATTGTCAGTTAAACAAACCATCCCCAAAATTCATACTTTTATGGTGGCAAAATTTATGTGGAAAGAATACTTCTCCCCCAACACATTGCAAGAGGCGTTACAACTTTTGGACAGGTATCAATCGCAGGCGCGAGTCATCGCCGGCGGCACCGACCTGATTTTGGAAATTCAGCGTCACGTCCGCAAACCGGAGGTGGCAATTGACATCACCCGCATCGAGGCGCTGGATGCCATCACACTGGATGACGATGACCGTATCCATATTGGTCCCACCGTCACCCACAATCAGGTGGTCGGTTCGGCGCTGTGCCGCGAGCGTGCCTTCCCGCTGGTGAAAGCCTGCTGGCAGGTCGGTTCGCCGCAAATTCGCAACCGGGCAACAGTGGCGGGCAATCTGGTCACCGCTTCCCCGGCGAATGACACCATCGCCCCGCTGCGCGCGCTGGATGCCGAAATTGTGCTGGCGAGCGTCAACGGCGAGCGGGTATTGCCGCTGGCGGAATTTTTCAAAGGCGTGCGAAAAACCGCTCTGCAACCGAATGAAATGGTGGTGGATGTCCGTTTCCCCGCGCTGAAACCGAATCAGGTCGGCACATTTGAAAAACTGGGACTGCGAAAAGCGCAGGCAATTTCGGTTATCAGTGTGGCGACGGTGCTCACTTTCGATGGCGCAACCGTGACCGATGCGCGCATCACGCTGGGCAGCGCCGCGCCGACCATCGTCCGCGCCACCGAAGCCGAACAGTTTTTGCAGGGCAAAGAACTTTCGGATGCGGTGATTGCCGAAGCGGGCGAGTTGACAAAAAAAGCCGCCAACCCCATCAGCGATGTGCGCGGCAGTGCGGAATATCGGCGGTATGCGGTGGGGGTGTACACCCGCCGCGCGCTGCAATCGCTGCGAGACGGCACGGAAAAAGATGCCGTGCCCGCGCATCCGATTATGCTGTGGGGCGAAAG
>JALVZI010000371.1 GCA_027022125.1 Anaerolineae bacterium
GTTGGCGTTCCCTCCGGCGAAAGTCAAAAATCGCTGCAACGATGGCTGAACAGCCGCCGGTAATCTACTTCCCCCCGTTGCGCCACTTTTCCAGCGCGATACGGTTGCTTTCAAACGCGATTTCATCCCCGGCGGGGATTTCGTTCCGGCTGAAAAACCCGACTTCCACCACATCGTCCATCGGCATGGGCGTGCCGCCGACAACTTTTCCGCCGTACAGCACCATTATCCCCGCGCCGCGAAAATCGGCGCTGTAATAAACCACATCCAGCAAACCGGTAATTTCCACATCCAGCCCGGTTTCTTCTTTAAATTCGCGCACCGCGCCCGTTTCCGGCGATTCGTTATACTCCACAAATCCCGACGGGAAACACCATTTGTCTTTGCCCGGATTGATACCGCGCCGCGCCAGCACCACTTTTCCATCGCGCTCGGCGAGCACCCCCGCCCCGACTTTCAAATTTCGGAAATGCACCCAACCGCAGTTGGGGCACTGCTGCCGCCGCGCACCGAAAACGTGCCGCCATTCCATTTCAGTGGCGCACATCGGGCAGTATTTGTATTCAAATTTGAACTGCACGCCGTGGTCTTTTTCATCACAGTTGCTGTTTGACGGTTTCGTAGATTGTTTCTGCATTCAATTCTCCCAAAGTATAGCACGGCGCATCGAGTTGCTCCGCCAGCGCTCGCGCCAATCCGCGGTCGAAACTGGGGTGTTCCATATTGATGACCACCGAGCGAATGTTATCTTCTTTGATAGCGCGCGCCAGCATATGCGCCTCTTCCTGCGCGGGCAAATTTGAAAGCGACACGTTCCCCGCGCCATCGGTGAGCAGAATCATCACCGGGCGCAATTCGGGGTGGGCGTTTCGGTGACGGGCAATCACCTGATGTGTCAAAAAGAGTCCGGCGGAAAGGGGTGTTTTCCCCCCGACGGGAATTTCGCGCAGGGCTTTTTTCGCCAACTCCACGCTGGATGTGGGCGGCAGCACCAGCCGCGCCTGCTCTTTTTGAAAAACCACCAACCCGACTTCATCCCGCCGCTGGTAGGCGTCTACCAGCAGACTCATAATCGCGCCTTTGGTGGCTTCCATGCGCTCTGCCGCCGCCATTGACCAACTGGCATCCACAGCGAACATGATGAGATTAGCGGTGCGCCGCACGCGAATTTTTTCCTGAATGTCCTGCTGCTCGACTGCCAGTGCCCGCTGCGAGTGGTCTCGGTGCAGTTGGTGGGGCGCTGCCGCGCGGAAGGTGGCATCAAACGCAATATCTTTCACCCGTCCGCGCGCCGGACGCGCCTGCACATATCGCCCGCGTTTGCGTTCGGTTTTGGTGTAACTGCGCTTGCCCGCGCGTGTGCGCGTCAATTTATCAAGGGGAGTTTGCAGCCGCTGCACATCGAACATACCGCCGACATCCACCGGCTTGTTTGCCTGCGTCTGCTTGCCGTCCGATTGGTTTGACTGGTCAATCTGCGGGGGAGCGTCCACCGGCGGTGGCGAATCTATGGCATCGGAGTCTTGCTCGTCAGGTTCGTTTTTTTTTCCTGCGGCGCAGCGGCGGACTCGCCCGCCATTACCTGCGCTTGCGCCTGCTCCGATACATCCGATTCGATTTTTTCCAGCCGGTCAGCCAGCGTTTCCAGCGCAACTTCCGTCTCTTGGAACGGTTTGCGTTTCAGGCGGTGCGGCAACGCCAGTTCCGCAGCGATGAGAATATCGTGCGTGTTGATGGCTTTTCTGCCCTCGAATGCCGCGTTGGTGATGGCGGTTTTCAAAATGACAATATCGCCGCGATGCCCGTCCACTTCCATATCCGCCATCAACTCGGCGATGACCTGCAAATCGTGGGGAGAATAGGTCACTTCCGGCAAAATTTGCCGCGCACGGGCGATGGCATCGGACAGGGCTTTTTCCTCTGGCTGCCACGTTTCAAAAAACAATTCGGGGTCGCGCTCGAAAGCCAGTGTGTGTTCCAGAATTTTCACCCGCTCCTGCGGATTATTGATACTGTGAATATCCACACACAGCGCGAAACGGTCGAGCAACTGCGGGCGCAGATCACCCTCTTCCGGGTTCATACTGCCGACAAACACGAATCGCGCCGGATGACTGAATGAAATGCCTTCGCGTTCCACCACATTTACACCCATCGCCGCCGAATCGAGCAGCAGGTCAACCACATGGTCATCCAGCAGATTGACTTCATCCACATACAGCACGCCGCGATTGGCTGCCGCCAGCACGCCCGGCTCGAAATGGCGTTCGCCTAGTTTGATGGCGCGCTCAATATCCAACGTGCCGACCACCCGGTCTTCTGTGGCACTGACGGGCAGGTTGACAAATTTGATGCGCCGCTCAACCACGGGCAATTCTTCGCCGCGCTCCACCCGCTCGCGGCAGTTATCGCACAAGCGGTCGGGGCGGTCGGGGTTGCAGTTGAAAACGCAGTCTGCCACCACCCGGATTTTCGGCAGCAGCGCCGCCAACGCCCGCGCCGCCGTCGATTTCGCCGTGCCGCGTTCGCCGCGGATGAGCACGCCGCCAATTTGGGGGTTTATCGCATTTAACACCAACGCGCGTTTCATTCGGTTTTGTCCAACAATTGCGGTAAAGGGGAAAATAGCCGGCATTCTTGAAGTTGCTCCTAAATTGCATTTTTTATCGTAGTTTATTATAGTCAGGATGATGAAAATTGGTAATTTGATGATTTGTCATTTGTCAGTGGTCAGCCGTCAGTTGTCAGTGGTCAGTTGTCAGCATATTGCGTATTTCGTATTGCGTGAAACGTGAGGCGTGATGACTTGGGACTTGAAACCTGCAACCCTGCAACCTTGAACTTTGAACTTTGAACTCGAAACCCGAAACATGAAACCCGAACCCCCTTCCGCAATAGAAATTTTCACCCGCCTGCATAATTTTTTCGGCGCGGTGGATTGGCGTCCACCGCTATCGGCGATGGATGAACTGGTGAGCACCATTCTCAGCCAGAGCACCACCGATTTGAACCGCGACCGCGCCTTCGAGCGGTTGAAAACCCGTTTCGGCACATGGGAAGCGGTTCGCGATGGCAGTGTAGCGGAAATTGAGGATGCCATCCGTGTGGCGGGGCTGGCGAAACAAAAAGCGCCGCGTATCAAAGCCGCTCTGCAATTCATCACCGAGCAGCGCGGCGAATTGTCGCTCGATTTTCTGCACGATATGCCGCCGGCGGAAGCCCGCGCGTGGCTCACGCAGATGAAAGGCGTGGGCATCAAAACCGCGTCCATCATTTTGCTGTTTGCGCTGGATATGCCCGCTTTCCCCGTGGACACCCATGTTCACCGCACCACCGGACGCATCGGGCTGATACCCCCAAAAACCTCCGCCGAAAAAGCGCACTACATTTTGGAAGCCGCCCTGCCGCCGGAAACATATCTGGAAGCGCACCTGCAATTCATTCGGCTGGGGCGAGAAATTTGCCACGCCCGCAAACCCAACTGCCCCGCCTGTCCCCTGCGCGATGTGTGCCGGTTTGCGAAAAACCGCAAGGTAGATACAATGTAATTACATCGAGCGAGGGGTACAGTGATGACGGTAAAAACGAAAATCATCAAAATCGGAAATTCGCAGGGCATCCGCATTCCGAAATCACTTTTGGAGCAACTTGATTTTTCCGGCGAAGTGGAAATCGATATTCAAGACAACCAGTTGGTACTGCGCCCGATTTCTCCGGCGCGGAAAAATTGGGATGCCGCCTTTGCCAAAATGGCTGAACGCGGTGACGACCGCCTGCCGGATAATGCCCTGCCCGCCACCGAATGGGATGAAACCGAATGGGAATGGTAAATCGATTTGACGTGCATCTGGTGGCGCTCGACCCCACTGTCGGTTCAGAAATCAGAAAAACGCGCCCGGCGGTGGTTATCTCCCCCGATGAAATGAATCGGCACATTCGCACGGTCATCATCGCCCCGATGACCACCAAAGGGCAACCGTATCCCACCCGTGTGCCGATCACGTTTCAGCAAAAAAAGGGTCAAATCGTGCTCGACCAAATCCGCACGGTGGACAAAAGCCGGCTGGTGAAAAAACTGGGCACAATTGACCCGCCCACCCGCAAAAAAGTTCTGCAAACGCTGTCGGAAATGTTCGCCGAATAGCATTTGGTCAGTGTTATGGTATTTTGCCGATTTCACCCTTCGATACGCCCTGCGGGCTACTCAGGATGAAATCGGCAGGGAAAAACGCATCCTGAGTAGCGGTTCGCTGTGCGAACCGCGTATCGAAGGGCGTTTTTCCTGTCTCCCCTGAGTAATTATGTCGAATAGAGGTTTGTATGCCCCCAACTACCTGTGCCCACTGTGGAAAATCTATCACTGTGCCGGAAAACGCCCCCGCCGAAGGTCCGCACTACTGTTCATTCAGTTGTGAAGTGAAGGCGCTGGTCGGCAAAACCGGTTGGGGACTGCGCTGGTTCGGGGTATCGCTGGTGTGGGGGCTGGCGATTTTCGCCCTGCTGGTGGTGGTCATTCGCCCGTTCATCGGCGCGACAGTGGAGAATCCGGTCGCATATTGGGGACTCGCCGTTGTGCTGACGTTGATTGTCGGCATCTTGTCCGTTTTCTTCCGCCGAATGAGATAAAAATAGTCCACAGATGGACACAGATTCACACAGATGTTCATTTGTAACTATTCAGCGTAACAGAAAACAATCTGAAAAATAACCAATTTTGCACTATCAGACTGCGTATTGCGTATTTCGTACTGCGTAATTTACGCAATACGCAGTACGCAATACATTTGCCGAAAACAGATAGAATGCACCCTGTATAGTTACTTTTATTTTTCTGTGAAAATCTGTGTTTATCTGTGTCCATCTGTGGACTGAAACTTTACCCCAAACCGATGCCTTAAACCCGCACCATTTTTGCAAACCGCGCATCGTGTTTCAGCATCAGCGATAGCCCATCCGCCAGCGAAACACGCGGCACATACCCCAGCAGTTCCCCCGCCAGCGAAATATCCGCCACCAACTGCGACACACCTCCGCTCTCTGACGGCACGGGCAGCAGATGCAATTCCCGCGTTGTCAGCCGGGCGATGGTTTTCGCCAGCGCGTTGACCGATGTGCCCTGCCCCGATCCGATATTGATGATACGGCGGCTGACCCCTTTCGCCGACCCCGCCGCCACCAAACTGTCCACCACATCATCAATAAAAACGAAATCTCGCACCTGTGTGCCGCCGCCATAAATGGGAATTGAACCGCCGCCCAACGCCTGTTTCAGCATCATGGGAATCACCGGCGGGTGTTCCGGCGGCAGGGGTTGACCGGGTCCGAATGTGTTGAATATCCGCAGAATGACGGTTTCGATGCCCCATAGCCGCCCGATGGTGGACACATAATGTTCCGCGCTGAGTTTGCTGACGCCATACGGGCTGGTGGGATGCGGCGAAAAATCTTCCGCCACCGGCGAACGGGGCTGTTCGCCGTAAATTGCAGCAGATGATGCGAACACCACCCGCTGCACCCCTGCATCGCGCATGGCTTCCATCAGCGCCACTGTGCCGCCGACGTTTGTTTCATTATATTCGGTGGGATAAAGAATGGACTCCGGCACGGAGACTCGCGCCGCCAGATGGTACACGCAATCCACCCGTTTCAGCAATCGCCACAATTTGGGTTTGTCGCGCACATCGCCGCGAGTGAAAAAAATGTCGCTGTGCAGCCGGTCGGGGTTGCCCGCGCTGAGGTCATCCAGCACGCGGACGGTATGTCCGTCCAGCAGTAATCGGTTTGCCAGTGCCGCGCCGATGAATCCGGCGCCGCCGGTGATGAGGATGTTCATGGTTTTTGTTTCAAGTCTCACGTCCAAAGTCCAAAGTGGCAGGGTTGCAAGGCTGCAGGGTAGCAAGGTTGCAGGGTGGCAATCAGCGGTCAGTTATCAATCCAAAGTTTCAAGTCCAAAGTCCAAAGTCACGTTTCACGCATCACGCAATACGGGTCAGCGATTCAACGATTCAGCGAGTCAACGAATCCCTATCCCTATCACACATCATTTTTCATTGTATTGCTTCACCTTTGGTGACGCGGCTGAGCAAAATTGCCGCCAGTGCGAGCGCCAGTGCCGCCGCCCAAAACATCGAGCGGTAGCCGAAAATATCCACCGTCTGCCCGATGGCAATCGGTCCCACAATTGCCGCCGACATGGACGCAAAATAATACAATCCGGTATATGTGCCGAGTTTATTCTGCGACACACTGTCCACCACCATCGGCAGGCTGTTGATGTTGACCAGCGCCCACGATGCGCCGACCATCACCAGCGCAACCGTCACGCTGGAAACATTGTGGGTGAAAGCAATCAGCAGCACCGCCAGCACAAACCCGCTCAATCCGGCGATGATGGTGCGTTTGCGCCCGAATTTTCCCGCCAGATACCCCGCCGGCACGGCAAACAGAATGAACACCCCGCCGGCGATGGTAAACAATTGCGATGCCCGTCCGGCGGTCACATTCAGCACGGTGGTGGCATACGATGTGAAAAACGTTTCCAGCGCGTTATATGCCACAAACCACGCGAAAATTGCCAGCAGCAGAAACAGCACACTGCGGTCATCATCGTGCCACACTTCCCGCAAATTGTCCAGCAGACGGTTCTGTTTCTCCGATGTGTCTTCCGGCGGCGCGTCCGGCTCTTTTATGGCGAAAACCACAATCGCCGACGAGATGAGCACCACTGCCCCGCCGACAATAAACGGCATGGCAATATCCATATCGAACAGCATTCCACCGGCAAACAGCCCAATCACCACCCCGATGCCGCCCATCAAATTGATGATGCCGTTTGCCTGACTGCGAAATTTCGAGGGCACAATATCGGGCATCAGCGCGATGGCGGGCGTGCGGTAGATTGCCGCCGCCAGCAGTGTCAGTCCCAGCGCCAAAATCAGCAGGGCAAATGGCACTTTCAATTGCGAAAGTTGCCCGCTCAACTCAACCGGCACCAGTTTGACCATGTACGGAATGGCGATGAATCCCGCCACCGACAGCGGCGCGCCCACCATAATATACGGCATTCGCCGCCCCCAGCGCGTGCGAGTGCGGTCGCTTTTCATGCCAATCCACGGTTGAATGAACACCGCTGCGATATTGTCCAGCGACATGATGAACCCGGTCACCACCGCCGACAGCCCAAATCCGCCGAAGGTCACGGTGGTGGTGGCATCGAATTTCTCACTACCCGCCTGCAAAAAAAGGGGGACATAGGCATTGTACACCGCCCACAGCAGCGAAATTCCCAAAAAGCCGAACCCGAGCACGAATACCCGTCCGTAATCCAGTTTTTTCATAACATATTCCTTTTCGGGACATGGTTCATTGACACCGAAATCGTCTGACAAATTTTACACTTTTGCCAACAATTTCCGTGATGCGTGATGCGTGATGATTTGGTCAATCGGCAATGTCCCTGCTTCCTGCTCCCTGCTTCTTGCTCGACTCAAACGCCGTGTCCCGCACGGTCGAGTTCCCACGGGTAGATTATCCAATCTTTGGTAATTGCCGTGTAAAAATCGGGGGCGGCATCGGGGAAAATGGAGCGGTGCGGTTTATAATGCATCACAAACGTGGTTGCCGTGCCACCCGCCTGCTCCACCCGCTCTTTCACCGACGTGACTTCGCGCCCGCGGTCCCACAGGTCATCCACAATCAGCACATGTTCGCCATACAGCAGGCTATCCACCGGAAATTGCATAAAAACGGGCCAATCCATCTGGCTCGATTCATCGGAATAAAAATCCACACTGGCGATGAGCACTTTCACAATGCCCAGTTTTTCGGCAATCAGCCCGCCGGGAATGATACCTCCGCGCGTAATTGCCAACAGCGAATCGTACTGCCGTTCTTTCAATCCGGGGATGACGGCATTTATCAACTGCTCGACGGCTTCCCACGAAAGATACACCTTTTCCATCAATCTATCCTCTATGGTTTCAGTTCGGAGTTTTTGTCATTCCGGAAATTTCCGCAGGAAATTATCCGGAATCCACCGGAAAAACCTTTTGGATTCCCGCTTTCGCGGGAATGACATGCCACAATTCTATTGGAAAAGCAGGCGATTTTCTTCTTTCGGAAAAAATTCCGAATTCAGGTTCTATGGTCTCAGAAAATCATTGCCGGTATTATATAACAAATTCAAGCAGAAATCTATTTCTCGCCGGAGGAAGAATTGCAGGACTCCGGTACTATTGCTATCGGTGTATCATCGTGTTACAGTGAAACCGATACACGAAATCATCGCAGGACACCACCGCTATGACCGCATCAACTGTTCAACCCCGAAAGAAAATCAATCTCGACCGTTTTATTTTTGTGGAACGGTACGCCCCCACGCTGATAAAATGGGATATTCTGGCATATTTCGGCACTCACCCCGAAGCGATTGTTTCCGCACTCGATTTGTCGCAACTGCTCGACCGCAATTATCAGGTGGTGCGGCGCAACGTCGGCGATTTGGCACTGCAGGGTATGCTCGATATGATGGACGGGTCGCCCCACCCGCTGTACCGGCTCACCCGGCGCAACCCGCACCTGCGAGATTTGGTGCAGCGCATCGTCACCGAAACCGCCGCGCCATTCAACGCAT
>JALVZI010000372.1 GCA_027022125.1 Anaerolineae bacterium
TGCCCCCTCCCTTTGAGGGAGGGGGCAGGGGGAGGGTGAAAATCCGGTTAGATAAATAGTTTGTTCAAGATACAATCACACACCGTGTCGTTATGTTCACTTTTCACTTTTCATTCCCTGCGCGCCGCGCCACAGATAAACTGCCCCGCCCAACAATCCGGGAATGGCATTTCCGATAAAATAGACCAGCAGCGACAGGCTGAGCGCCACTTCCTGCGCCACGCCCACCTGTCCGAACAGATAGACATACGCGCTTTCTCGCACGCCCAGCCCGGCAAAAGAGATGGGCAGAATCAGCACGATGGACGCCAGCGGCACGAACACCAAATAGTGTTCCAGTGCGATATTTGCCCCCAGCGCCGTGCCGATAGAGAAGTTCATACCGATGAGCGCAGCGCTGAGCAGCAGCGAAAATCCATAAGCCCGCGCCAGCGTGCGCAAATTGTAATCCTGAAACGAACGGAACAGCCCGCTGACAAATTTCACATCGGTGACGGTGCGGAAGAGCGCGATTTTACGCAGGGCATTATACACGGTGGCATCGATGAGTAAAAATGCCGTCACCGCAATACCGAACACCGCCACCAGCGCGGTGACGGCAATTTGCAGTGGCACGGCGTTCCAGCGAAAGACCAGCGCCACCAGCGCCAAACTCAGCGAGCCGAACAGCCCGACCATGCGGTCAACCAGCACGCTGGTCACGGCGTCGCCGGCGCGGTCGCTGTGGCGGTTCAGTTCCATCATGCGGATGGCGTCGCCGCCCAAACCGCTGGGTAACAGATTGTTGAACAGAAATCCCACAAAATAAATCTGGGTCAGTTCCCCGAATGGCACGCGCACCCCCAGCGATGCCAGCAGCACGTGCCAGCGTTTCACTCGCGCCAGCACCCCCGCCAGCGCGAACGCCAGCGCCACAAACAGCCATCCGACCCGCGCACCCGCCATCACCGCCTGCAATTTTTGCAGGTCAATACCGCGCACAATCCAGTAAATCAGCGCAATACTGATGACGATTTTCAGAATGTTGAAAAGTTGTTTGCGGTTCACAGTCGAAATCCTTCGCTCATTCCCGATAAACTGCCACCGTTTGACGGGCAATTTCCGCCCAGTCGAAACGGTCTGCCAGTAATTTTGCCCCCGCCGACAACCGCACCCGCAGCGCGGAACTTCTTGCCAGTCGCAGCACGGCATCCGTCAGCGCGGGCACATCCCCCGCCGGGGCGAGCAGCATATTTTCGCCGTCTGAAATTTGCGGCAGCGGGAATTGCGGCTCGGTGCTGACCACCGGCAATCCGTGTGCCAGCACCGCCAGCAGCGTCGTCCGCCGGAAAGAAACGCCATCGCGGTACGGCATCACTGCCACATCTGCCGCCAGCAAATGCGCCGAAACTTCGGCGAGCGGCACAAATCCGGTGGTGATGATGCGTTCTGCCAGCCCGCGCTCGGCAATCATATCGCGCACTCGGCGGGCATATTCGGCATTGGTGGGGTCGCTGTCGCCCACATCGCCGCCAACCATCAGCAAACGGGCATCCACATTTTGCCGAACCAGCGCATCCAGCACGGCAATCAGGTCTTCACCCCCCTTGCTTTCGTTCAAAAAACCAAAATATGCCAGCACCAGCGATTCGGGGTTCACCCCCAGTTTTGCCCGCCATACCGAGCGGTCGAAATCGGCGGGCGGGGCAACCGGCACATTGTTTCCCAGTGGAATTTCGCGCACGTGCGTGCCCCACGGCTCGCGGCGCAGGGTAGCGGCATCTGCGGGGTTGGTGCAGATGACGGCATCGCTGTATTTTGCCAGCGCCAACACCGCCTGCCATCGCAATTTTCCCGCTTTGGGGAAAAGGTACGGAATGCGCAAATCATGAAAAGTGGTGACAATTTTCGGGCGGGGGGCGGTGCGGCGCAAAAACCATGGCAGCCAGTTGACCCAACCTTTCAAGTCGAATGCCGCCGCCTGATATTGAATGTGCAGCACATCGGCGGGATTTTTCGCCAGCCAGCAGCGAATTTCGCCCCAACTGCGCCAACCCCAGCCGGACAGCGCGGGATACACGGGAATATCGGTTTGGGCATCGGCGGGGAATTTGCGGCTGATGAGTACCGCCGGTTCGACTCCCAGCGGGCGCAAGTGCGCCGCCAGCCGCGCGGTATAATCGGCAATACCGCCCTGCATCGGCGGGTATTCCCCGGTGAGAAACGTGACGGTGGTCATATTGTCGTCGTTTTTTCGGATTGACAATTTGGCATCAAACCTCTACAATTTCATCAGAATACTGAGGTGAATTATGGCTATAAAAACCATTTCCGATTTAAGCATTGATGAATTTAAGTCGCTCATCAAAAATACAATTGTCGAAACGCTGGCAGAAATGATGGCTGACCCCGACCGGGGGCTGGAATTGACCCCGACCATCGAGCAGCAATTGAAAGAGTCTGTCGCCGCGCTGGAAACCGGTACAGAAACCATCCCCGCAGATAAACTCGCCGCCGATTTGGGGCTGGAATGGTAAATTAGCCTCAACTCGGGATAAAATTTTCAGTCCACAGATAGACACAGATGCACACAGATTTTCACAGAAAAAAGAAAAATCAGTGTAAATCTGTGTGAATCTGTG
>JALVZI010000373.1 GCA_027022125.1 Anaerolineae bacterium
GGCGGGGTATCGGGGGCTTGCGCCGAAGCGATACCGACCGACCCCAAACTGAATATCAAAACCAAACCAATTGCCAAAAACCATTTCATTTTCATTTTTATTGCTCCTTTTACACAATATTGTGTCATTTGTTCTTTTGTTTATACTATGCCAGCAAATCTTAAAAATTTGTTGGAAAATTTGTAAACAAATTGTAAAAAGTGGGGAAAAATGGATTTTTTGAAATTATCGCTGGAAAATATAGATGGCGAAGCCGCCGAAGTGGTGGCAGATGTGTTTAACCGGTATGGGTATGGCGGCGCAGTGATGGAATCTGCACCGCCAGATTTTGAGCGGGTAACGGTGCGCACGGTCATTCCCGCCACCGATGAAGATACGCGGCAGAAAATAGAAATTGCCATTGCGCTGATTGGGCAGGCGCTGCCGCAAAAATTACCAGAACTGCAAACCGAATTTGTGGGGGAAAACGATTGGGCGGAATCGTGGAAAGAAAATTTCCATGTGGTGCATATCGGGCGGGTGGTGATTCAACCCAGTTGGCGCGAGTATTCCTCCGCGCCGGATGAGATTGTGGTGCATCTTGACCCCGGCGTGGCATTCGGCAGCGGATTGCATCCCACCACCAGCCTGTGCCTGAAAATTTTGCAGGAAATGCCGCTGGCAGGCGTGGATATGTTCGATGTGGGCACGGGCAGCGGGATTCTGTCGGTGGCGGCGGCGAAAATGGGAGCGTCGCCCATCCGCGCGGTGGATGTGGATGCGGTGGCGGTGCGGGTGGCAGAAGAAAATTTCGCGCTGAACGGGGTATCGCCCATCGAAACGGCAGTCGGGTCGGCGGAAAATCGCGGTGGCAGGCAGTGGTCGCTGGTGGTGGCAAATATCCTGTCGAACATTCTGATTGACATTATGCCGGATTTGCGCGCTGCGCTGGCAGATGACGGGCAGATGATTCTGTCGGGCATTATCAATGAGCAAGAAAAAGCGATGCTCGATTGTCTATCGGAGCATCGCTTGAAGGTGGTGTCTCGCCGCGTTGAGGGCGATTGGGTCGCGCTGGTGGTGCAAAAGTAGTTATGCGTTTTTGCTCTTCATCAGCAGATTCCATTCGCCTTTGTGAACAGCCGTACCGTCCTGATTCAGCACGGTGGCTTTGAGCAGAACCTGTCCGCCGCCCAATCGCGGAACCGGCTTCAACTCGGTCACTTCGGCTTCCATGTGGATGGTATCACCGATGAAAACCGGCGCGGAAAACCGCCATTCCAGCCCGCGAAACGCCAGAGTCGTCCCTTCGATGAACCCCTGCCGCGCTGCCAGCCCGCTAGCAATGGACAGCACCAGCAGCCCATGCGCAATCCGTTTGCCAAACATTGTCTGTTTGGCAAACTCGGCATCGGTGTGCAGCGCGTTAAAATCGCCGGACAGCCCGGCAAAATTGACGATGTCCGCCTCGGTGATGGTGCGGGCAGGCGTGGTAATTTTCATACCGATTTCAAAATCTTCAAAATACATACCGCGTGGTTTTGAATTCATTTTTTCTCCTTTGGCTGTTGGTCATTTGTCCTTTGTCATTTGTCACTGGTGATGATTTTGAACATTGGACTTGAAACCCGAAACCTGAAACATTGAACAACGCTTTAAATATCGTACAGCAAATCGAGCGTGAGTCCGCGCACGACGCTATCTTCCGTTTGCAGGGTTAAAAACGCCGCACTGGCGCCGAGTCGCACCGCCTCATCGAGCGGAAAATCGTTCAGCAGCGCGAAAATGATTGCCGCGCTCATCGCATCGGATGCGCCGGTGATGTCCACCACATTGGTGCTGAGCGCGGGAATATGCCCGCTGGTGTCATCGGTGGCGTAAACCACCCCTTTTTCCGCCAGCGTGACCACGGCGATGTCCACCCCCTGTGCCACCAGTTTTTTCGCCGCTTTGAGCGCCTGTCCCCGCGTTTTTACCGTCTGTCCCGCCAGCACTTCTGCTTCCGGAGCGTTGGGCGTGACCATATACAAATCCGCCAAATGCGGTTTCAGTCGCTCCGCCAGCGAGGTGGAGGTGGGGTCAGCCACTACCGGCACATCATAAGCCGTCGCCTGTTTCAGCAGCGATTTGATGGCGGATTCAGAAAGATTGCTGTCAATCACCACCATATCGGCATCGTGAATCAACCCCCGGCGGCGATATATCAACTGCGGCGTGAGCGCCACCAGCACCCGCATATCATCCAGCGAGTGAATGAGCGCTTTTTGCGCATCATACAGCGCGATATACGCCGCCGTGCGGTGCGCGCTCGATACAACCAGATAGTCGGTATCCACCCCGACCGTTTCCAACCGGCGGCGGATGCGCTCGCCGGAGGGGTCATTCCCCACCGCCGACAGCAACACCACATCCTGCCCCAATCGCGCCAAATTTTCGCTAATATTGCGGGCGACCCCTCCGGAGGTACTCCGAATGCGCCCCGGATTGCTCGTTCCGGGTTGCAGGGGGGCAAGTGCGTGCCCTTTTGTATCGATACCGGCAGCGCCAACCACCAACACATATCCGTCTGACACAGGCGGCTCCTTTTTCTCTGACCGTTTTTAACCGATTGCGCGACTATTATACTCGTTTTTTCCGGTTA
>JALVZI010000374.1:0-568 GCA_027022125.1 Anaerolineae bacterium
GGAAAGAGATAGGGATTCACTGAATTGCTGAATCGCCCATTCGTTACCTATATCCACCGCGAACATTGCCGGTTGACCAAATCATCACGTTTCACGCATCACGTTTCACGCAAGTTGTCAGCAAAAGCGCAAAAGTGATTTCGGCATCAATAAACCGTGCCAAAGTTAGGAAAACAGTGTGGCAAAAAAGCAGGATTTGATGCGGTTGCAAAAGTTTCTGGCACACGCGGGCGTTGCCTCTCGCCGCGCCGCCGAAGAAATTATCGCCGCCGGACGGGTTTCCGTCAACAAAAAAACAATTACCCAATTGGGCACAAAAGTCAACCCATACCGCGATGATGTTCGGGTGGACGGGCAGAAAATCACCCTGCCCAAAAAACACATTTACATTATGCTGAACAAACCGCGATATGTGCTCTCTACCACCCGCGACGGATGGGGCGACCGCAAAACGGTGCTCGATTTGGTGGATGTGCCGGAACGTGTTTTTCCGGTGGGGCGGCTGGATTTTGAAAGCGAAGGGTTGATTCTGCTGACCGATGACGGCGAATTGGCACAAAAACTGACG
>JALVZI010000374.1:578-8589 GCA_027022125.1 Anaerolineae bacterium
GTGCGATTCGGTTCGCTGAAACTCGGCAATCTCAAGCCGGGGGCGTGGCGGCATCTTTCGCCGCGAGAGGTTGACCAGTTGAAACAATCCGTTGCCCGCCAAAAATCTGCGTCACACCGAAATACATCCAAAAAACTATGAGCGATTCGTTAACAATTGCAATTGACGGCTCAGCCGCATCCGGCAAAAGTACGCTGGGATGGGCGCTTGCCAAAAAACTGAACTACCTGTATCTGGATACCGGCGTGATGTACCGTGCCGTCACATGGGCGGCGCTGCACCACCATATTGACCCGCACGACGAAGCGGCGGTCACCGCGCTGGCAGAAAAAATTTCGCTGCAGATATTGCCGCCCACCAAAAATGACGGTCGGCAAGCAACTGTTTTGGTGGATGGCACAGACATCACATGGGAAATCCGCACACCAAAAGTGGATGCCAACGTGTCGCTGGTTTCATCATACCCCGGCGTGCGCCGGGTGCTGACCGAACAGCAGCGCGAAATTGCCGCACACGGCGCGGTGGTGATGGTCGGACGCGACATCGGCACGGTGGTGTTGCCCCACGCCGATTTGAAACTGTTCATCGAAGCCTCGGTGGAAGTGCGCGCCCGACGGCGGTACAATGAGCGCATCGCCCGCGGCGAGCAAGCCGATTTCGATGCGCTGCTGGCATCAATGATTCGGCGCGACAAACTTGACCGCGAAAAACCCATCTCGCCGATGATTCCCGCCGATGACGCCATCATCATCAACACCAATAATCTTTCGCAGGAAGAAGTGGTGGCGCGGGTGTTGGCGCTGGTAAACGAAAAGATGGCACAAAAAAAGGTGGCGCATGGCTCTCGTTAGCGTTTCCGATTTGGCGCATTTGACCTTCTTTCAAGGTGTTTCACCTGCATCTCTGGAAAAGATTGCTTCGGTCGCCACCAAAAAAATATACCACAAGAATCAGTCCATTTTTGCAGAAGAAGATGTGGATGCGCCCATCTTCTTTGTTTTGCAGGGGCAAGTGCGCATTTTCCGCATCTCTCCGGAAGGGAAAGAAATTACCATCGCGGTGTTAAAGGTCGGCGCGCCATTCAACATCCCCGCTGCATTTTTGCCGGCATCCAACTCCCCTGCAAATGCCGCTGCGCTCAGCAAAAAAACTGCACTGATAGCCATCGCGCAGAACGATTTTCGGCGGGTGGTCAGCGAAACCCCGGAACTGGCGGTAACGGTGATGCGAGACCTCTCAAAAAAATTGCAGCATTTTGTGATGCTCACCTACGATTTGGGCTTGCTCAGCGTGCGCAGCCGGTTGGCAAAATTTTTGCTGGAACATACTGCCGAAACCGGCGAACTCCCCCGCCATTGGACACAACAGCAAATTGCAACATATATCGGCACTGCTCGCGAAGTGGTCAGCCGCACGTTGCGTCAATTTGCAAAACATGGTATTATTACTGTCGAGAACCATCGTACAATCATTATTGACAGGCTCGCGCTGGAACAAGAAATTGAACGGTAGAAACTGCCACGCTTGTGACCTTTGTCACAGCATTATCCGTTGAACCGTGTTATCATAGCTTCAACTTGTTTTGGAGGGGAACTCCCCCATAAAACTGCCACAACCAGAGTGAAAAAATGAAAAAAACCAAAAGAGTGCTGTATGTACTCGGCGCCATTGCCGGCTTGTTTGTTTTTGCTATTGCTTCATGGGTATTTATTGAAGCCAATATCGACATCACTTCTCGCCCGACATTTTGCGTTTCCTGCCACCCTATGGAACCGATGGTCGCATCGTACCACAATTCGGTGCATGGCGGAAACAATCCGCGCGGTGTCACCGCCGACTGCACCGACTGCCACGTAACCCACGAAAACCTTCCCGCACACATTTTGGGCAAAGCCCGCTCCGGAACCCACGATTTCTGGATAATGTACACCCGCGATACCAGCAAACTCGATTGGGAAGCCAAACGCCTTCGCCGAGAAGAATATGTGTATGACAGCGGTTGTCTCACCTGCCATCAAAAGTTAGAAAAAGCCACCAGCAGTAACCCCAAAGCTTTCATTGCCCACCGGGCATATTTCCGCGGTGAAACAGACGACCACTGTGTAACATGCCACAAACACGTGGGACACAAAGACATTTCCGATTATCTCGTTCAAAATTAGTAACCTATTGCCACATTTCAGGAGGAGTTTTTATGCCAAAAACAAAATTCAGTTGGTTTGTGATACTCGTGTTGGTGTTGGGCATCGGTTTGGTTGCCTGCGCCCCGCAAGCAGCACCGGCAACTACCAGCCAAACCGAACGCACCGAAAGCGCGCTTTCGCCCGCCGCGGCGCAACCGGTATCAAACAAAATTGTGGTGGAAGTTGATAGAAATATCAGCAATGTTAACGCCAACAGTTCGCTGGCGGTTAGCCGCAATTTGGATGAGGTGAGCAAAGAGTGCATTTCCTGCCACCAAGATGAAACCCCCGGCATTGTGAATGACTGGCGCGAAAGCCGTCACGGGCATGTCAGCGTTTCGTGTTTGGATTGCCACGGCGTGGAAAAAGATGCCCCCAACGCCACCCAGCATTCTTCGCTGGTGGGAACCGATGTGTACATTTCCGTGCTGGTTCCGCCCAGCAAATGCGCCGAATGCCACCCCGCCGAAACCGAAGATTTCGACCACAGTGGGCATCATCGCGCTGCGCTGCAAATTGAAGGCAAAGATGCGATGCAAACGCTGATGTTCGTGCACGAAGGGCAAAATCACCCCGAAGTGAGCGGCGCCTCGAAAGCCACCGGCTGTAACCAGTGCCACGGCGTCCGCATCGAACTGGATGAAACCGGCGCTCCCACCCCCGACACGTGGCCCGTCGCTGGTATTGGCAACATCTACCCCGACGGCAGCGTCGGCAACTGCACCGTGTGCCACACTCGCCATAAATTCGATATCGCCGAAGCACGAAAACCGGAAGCCTGCGCCTCGTGCCACCTCGGTCCCGACCATCCTGACATCGAGATTTATGAAAATTCAAAACATGGGCAAATTTACGCCGCCGAAGGCGAAACATGGAAATGGGACAGCGCCCCCGATGCATGGGAACCCGGCGACTACCGCGCGCCCACCTGCGCCACCTGCCATATGAGCGGCATCGGCGAGTTAAGCCCAACCCACAACGTATCTGAACGGCTGTACTGGAACCTGTGGGGCAAACGGTCAGCGCCGCGTAATTCTGAAGACCCGATGAGTGCGCTCACCGGTAACGCCGAAGAAGGTCGCGCCAAGATGGAAATGGTTTGCGAATCATGCCACACTCCGCGCCACACCGCCGGATTCTTCAAGCAGGGCGACGATGCCATCAAACTGTACAACGAATCGTACTATGACCCGGCGAAGAAAATGCTGGACGACCTGAAAGAAAAAGGCTTGCTGAAAAAGAACCCGTGGGATGATGAATTCCAAATCCTCTACTACCACCTGTGGCACCACGACGGTCGCCGCGCACGCCAAGGTGCAATGATGGGTGGACCCGACTGGGCACACTGGCACGGTTTCTTCGAACTGCAACAAAAATTGTACCGGATGCAATCGCTGTATAACTACCGCATCGAAAACAACGCCATCGAAACTCCGTAACCACAGTATCATCCGCAAAACAAAACCCCGCCGAAACTGGCGGGGTTTTTTGTTCCTTGTCCCCCTTGACTCGAAACCTGTTTGGGTATACAATGTGACCATCAAGTCATATGACCACCCGGTCATATTTGTGGTAACACTTATTGCAAAACCAACAAACATTATCGGCAATAAACCCAATTCTCTTGAAAATCGTAGGGGCGACCCTTGTGGCTGCCCTGTTTCGGGCGACCACAAGGGTCGCCCCTACATATCAAACGAATATCCGGCTTGATTTTGCATTATGCCAAAAGAAACCTTCTTCAACCTTCCGGAAAATAAACGTCAGGCAATTTTTGATGCTGCTGTGGATGAATTTGCGACACATGATTTCGCGCAAGCCAGTGTGAATCGCATTGTGGCAAAAACCGGTATCGCCAAAGGCAGTTTCTACCAGTATTTTGAAAACAAAAAAGATTTGTTTCTGTATATTGTCGACCAAATCGGCGCAGAAAAGATGTCATATCTTGCCCCGGAAATAGAAAATTTCGCGCAAACCAATTTTTTCACATTTTTGCGCATTCTGTATTTGGGCGGCATCCGGTTCGCGATGGCACATCCCCGTTATGCGGAAATTTCCCGGCGACTGCTTGCCAGCAAAGGCACGCCCATTTTCGATGAAACAATCGCCCGTTCGATGCCCGCAACCCAGGCTTTTTTCGACAATCTGCTCACACAGGCTATCGAGCGCGGCGAGATTCGACCGGATATTGACAGCCAATTTTTCACGTTCATCATCTCGGCACTGAACACACTGGTTATGGAATACCACATCGAATATGTTTCCAGCCAATATGACGAAACTATCATGCAAACAGTCAACCAATTTATCGATTTGCTGCAATACGGGATTGGCGTCAACCATTCTCGATAGCACATCCACTCCCATCTCCGGGTAATTTTCAGACAGATGCGGGCAAAGGAGCACATAATGAATGTCATCACCGTCAATAATTTGACCAAATATTACGGCAAAGCGCGCGGCATTATAGATGTCTCATTCAGCGTGGAGGAAGGTGAAATTTTCGGGTTCATCGGACCCAACGGGGCGGGGAAATCCACCACCATTCGGCTGCTGCTGTCGCTGATTTATCCCACCGGCGGCAGCGCCGCCATCTTCGGCAAAGATGTGTGGAAATTCGGCACGGAAATCCGCAAAAATATCGGCTATCTGCCCTCGGAAGTTTTCTATTATGAGGGGATGAAAGTGATAGATTTGCTGAAATACTCCGCCGGTTTTTATGATGGCGATTTCACTGAGCGGATGCACGAACTGGCGGAATATATGGAACTCGACCTGAAACGCCGCATCGAAGACCTATCTTACGGCAACAAAAAGAAGGTCGGCATTGTGCAGGGGCTGCTCCACAACCCGAAACTTCTTTTTCTGGACGAACCAACTTCCGGGCTTGACCCGCTGATGCAGCGTAAATTTTTCAACCTGATTCGAGAAGAGAACCGGCGCGGCGTGACAATTTTCTTTTCCTCCCACATTTTGGGCGAAGTGCAACGCCTGTGCGACCGCGTCGGCATCATTCGCGAAGGGCGCATCGTCGAGATTTCAGACATTCGGACGCTGCAAGAAAACAATTACAAAAAAATCCGCATCACAGCGCCCGATGTCGAACCGGACTATTTTGCCCTGCCCGACGTTTCCAACCTGCACGCGGAAAACGGCACCATCAAATTCTTCTTTAAAGGCGACATCAACACGATTGTGCAAAAAATCAGCGGCATCCGCGTCAAAGATGTCACCATCGAAGAGCCGACTCTGGAAGAAATTTTTATGCACTATTACGAAAGGTGATGACGATGACCAAAAATATCTATGTGCAAGAGTTACGGATGAAAACGCACTCCATCGTCATTTGGTCGCTGGGAGTAGCCGCAATTGTCATTCTGTATTTCTCATTCTTCCCCTCGTTTGCCGAAGAAGCCGCGTTAATCAACAAAATGATGACACAATTTCCGCCGGAATTGCTTGCCGCGTTTGGTATGACCAATCTGAATATAACCTCTGTGCTGGGGTTTTACGGGCTTGTTTTTCTGTTTGTCCAACTCTGTGTGGCGATACAAGCCGCCAATTACGGTGTGGGGCTGGTTTCCATCGAAGAAACCGAATTGACCGCCGATTTTCTGTTGAGCAAGCCGGTCAGTCGCAGCCAAATTTTAACCGGCAAATTGCTGGCGGCACTCACCGGTATGGCAATCACCAATATCGTGGCGTGGGTTGCCAGTTTTATCGCCCTTGCCCTTTTTAACGGCGGACAAAGTTATGATACCGGCACGCTGGTGCTGCTGCTGGCAGGGCTCTTCGTTTTTCAATTGTTTTTCGTCAGTGTGGGGCTCATCATTTCGTTGCTGGTCAAACGGATACGAAACGTCACACCATACGGACTCGGTTTGGGGTTCGGAATGTACGTGCTGAGCGCGTTCAGCGGCATTCAGGGTGATGTGAAACTGGAATATATCACCCCGTTCAAACATTTTGACCCCAACTATATTGTGCAGCACAACACTTATGATGCGCCGCTGGTGGTCATTAGCGTGACGGTCATTGTTGTTTCACTGGCTGCCGCCTATTGGCGATACATCCACCGCGATATTGCCTCGGCGACTTAAAGGAGTGTGCCATGAACATCTATTTTCGTGAGTTACGGGCGAATTTAAAATCTCTGCTGATTTGGTCGGGGATTGTCATCCTGCTGATTGTCATCGGGACCGCAAAATTTTCCGCGTTCACCGACAACCCGGAAATGCTGAAAATTTTGGACGCATATCCGCCCGCGCTGTTGAAAGCGATGAGCCTGAAAACCTTCAATCTCACCACCATCACCGGCTTTTTCGGGGTGATGTTCCTGTATTTCGGACTGATGAGCGCGATTGCCGCCGCCATGTGGGGCAGCGACATCATCTCGAAAGAGGAACGCAACAAAACGGTGGAGTTCTCGCTGGTGCTGCCCGTCTCCCGCAGCCGGATTGTCACCGCCAAAGCATTGGCGGCACTGACCAATCTCGCCGCTTTCGTGCTGATTACATGGGTGGCATCGGTCGTCGCCGCCCAAAATTACAACCCCGACGCCGGTTTTTACGATTTTCTGGCGCTGGAAATGCAGGCGATGTTTATGATTGGGTTGATTTTTCTGGCGTTGGGATTACTGCTGGGATGCGCGATGAAACAATACAAACGCGCCGGCTCCACGGCGGTGGGTATCATTTTGGGGACGTATTTCATCTCCGTCGTTTCCGGTATGCAGAAAAGTCCGGATTTTCTGAAATACCTGACACCCTTCAAATATTTTGATGCCGGAGAACTCTACCGCGCCGGAAGCCTGAACAGCGTTTACCTGCTTCTCTCGGCAGTGATAATCGTCATTTGTATCGCCGCAGCTTATTGGACATACAACCGCCGCGATTTGTATATTTGAGCGTAACCGAGAACACAGAGGATTTACATAGGGGCGACCCTTGTGGTTGCCCAAAATAGGGCAACCACCCGTAGGGGCGGCTCGCGAGCCGCCCCTACGTTTTTGACGTGAACACAACACGTTGAACAGTTACACGCTTTTACCAACTACCTTCGTGAAGCGTGATGCGTGAAACGGATAGAGATAGAGATAGGGATTCGTTGAATCGTATTGCGTATTTCGTATTGCGTGATGAGTGAAACGTGATGCGTGAAAGGGATTCGCTGAATCGTGAAACGTGATGAGTGAAACGTGACTTTGGACTTTGGACGTGAGACTTGAAACCAACTTGCAACCTTGAACCTTGAACTTTGAACTAATTGCTACTCTGCCACCCTGCTACCCCCCGTTCATCTTTTCCAACCGAACCGCATTCGCTTTAAATTCCGGTATTTTGGCGATGGGGTCGAGTTTCTCATCGTGAGTCAGCATGTTGGCGGGCGATTCGCGCCAGTGGAACGACAGGAAGACCACTCCCGGCGAAACGCGGTCGCCGACGCGCGCCTGCGTGACCACTTCTCCGCGGCGACTGACCATTTTCACCATATCCCCATCGGCAATACCGAGCGCATCCGCATCGGCGCGGTTGACTTCCACATACCCCGACGGCACACGCCAATCGAGCCCGGTACTTTTGCGGGTCAGCGTGCCGGTGTGATAGTGGTACAACACCCGCCCGGTGGTGAGAATGAACGGATATTCGTCATCCGGATTTTCGTATGGCAGATTTGCCGCCGCCGGATAGAATCGCCCCAGCCCACGCGAGAATTTCCCTTTGTGCAGATACGGCGTGCCGGGATGGTCTTCGGTGGGGCAGGGCCACGCCAGCCGCTCGGTTCGCAGGCGCCGGTGGGTGATACCGCCGTAAATCGGCGCGACATGC
>JALVZI010000375.1 GCA_027022125.1 Anaerolineae bacterium
GGGCAGAATTGCGCCGCTCACTGTGCCGCCTCCATAATGGACAAACTTTCCATGTCATTCCCGCGGAAGCGGGAATCCACTGTTATGCTGTGGATTCCGGATATTTCCCTGCGGGAAATTCCGGAATGACAGATATTAGAATGGTTGTCCGAAAATTTCTCAATCAATCAGAGTGCCTCCAGCAGAATTTGCCAGATTTCCGCGCCGGTTTTTTCCCATGAAAAATTTCGCGCCCGCCGAAACCCTTTGGCGACCAGCGATTGTCGCAGCGCGGGGTCGGTCAGCAAGCGGCGAATACCGGCGGCGATGGCGGCGGTGTCGAGCGGATTGACCATCAGCGCGGCGTTTCCGGTAATTTCCGGCAGCGATGAACTGTTTGCCGCCAAAACCGGCGTGCCGCAGACCATCGCTTCCAGCACGGGCAAGCCAAAGCCTTCATACAGTGACGGGAAAAGGTAGGCGATTGCGCCGCTCAACAGCGCGGATTTGTCCGCTTCGGGGATGAAACCGGGCAGCAGCACCCGCTCCCCCAATTGCAGATGGTCAATCTGCCGCCGAATCTGGTCGAAATGCCAGCCTTTGCCGCCCGCCAGCACCAGCGTCACGGCGGGAAATTCGGCGCTGATTTGAGCGAATGCCGCCAGCAGCCGCGACAGGTTTTTTCGCGGTTGCAGGGTTCCCAAATAGAGCAGATAGTCGCCGCGGATGCCGTATTTTTCCGGCACAGCCGCCGGATTTTCCACGCGATGCACAGTGTCGGACACGCCCAGATGCACCACCCGGATTTTTTCGGCGGGGGCGCGGTAAAAGCGAATCAGGTCGTTTTTGGTGGCGGTTGAATCGGCGATGATGCGGCGGGCGATGCGCGCGTGCCGCCGGGTGGTAAAATCGAGATACCATCGCTGGAAACGGGTGTGCGTTTCGGGGAAATGGCGGTAGCCCAAATCGTGAACGGTGACCACGGCGGGCACGGGCGAAATGAATGGCAGCACATGCGCCGGCACAAACAGCACATCGGGCGGATTTTGCAGAATTTCCGCCGCCAGCCGGAAGTGTGTCCACAGGCGGGGAAAGGGGATGACGCGCGTTTCCACAAACGGCGACGATACCCACTCGGCTGCGGGGGGGCGGGGGGTGTACAGCCGCAGGCGGTGGTCGGCGTCGGTGTGTGCCGTCAACGCGCGGATGACCTCGAAGGCGTAAGTTTCTGTGCCGGTGCGATTTGCCAGCGCAGCGCGGCTGGCGTCAATGCCGATAATCATGGCGTCCCCGTGATGCGTGAAACGTGATGAGTGATGCGTGAAACGTGATGAGTGATGCGTGAAACGTGATGCGTGATGACGTGATGAGTGATGAGTGAGAACGGATAGGGATAGGGATAGTGAATCGTTGAATCGCTGAATCGTTGAATCGTATTGCGTATTTCGTATTGCGTGAATTGTTTATCCCCTTGCTTCTTGCTTCCTGCTCCTTGCTTTCGTGATGCGTGACTTTGGACTTTGGACTTGAAACCAGAAACCTTGAACCTTGAACTTTGAACTTTGTTTATCTGTGTTCATCTGTGGACTGAAAACTTATCAACGGGAAAAACCGTGCCAGTTCTGTGGCGGGTATGACGCCATGCCGCAGAATTTTCGGCGGTGATTGGGTCAAATCCAAAATGGTGGATGGTTCGCGGCGCGGGCTTGCCCCGTCATCCAGTACCAGCGAAATGCGGTCGTTCAGTTGTGTCGCCACGCCCTGCGCCGTCGGCGGGGTGGGGTGGTCGGACAGGTTGGCGCTGGTCACGGCGAGCGGTTCGCCCACCAGCGCCAGCAGTTCCAGCACCGGCGGATGGTTGGGGATGCGCACGGCGACGGTATCGCCAAAATTGGTGACGATGCCGGGCAGGTCGGGGTGGGCGGGCAGAATGACGGTCAGCGCGCCGGGGAGCAGGGCTTGCAGGGCGAGTTGCGCCGTCGCCGGAATTTCGCGGCATACGCGGGGCATATCCGCCACCGATGCCACAAAAACGGGAATGGCTTTGTGCGGCGGGCGATTTTTCGCGGCGTAAATTTTCGCCACCGCATCGGGGTCGAATGCCCGCGCCGCCACGCCGTAAATGGTATCGGTGGGCAGAACGATGATTTCGCCGCGCCGCAGCAATTCGGCGGCAATTTTCAGTGATTCTTTTTTCCGCGCAGGGAGAATTTCAACCATGATGACCGTTCAGCACATATCGTTCAATTGCCCATGCCGCGCCGTCCTCCGCCAGCGGCGGGGCAATCACATCGGCAACGGCTTTTGCGCCGTGGCTGGCGTTACCCATCGCCACGCCCAGCCCGGCGGTTCGCAGCAGCGAAATATCGTTATCGTGGTCGCCGATTGCCATGGTTTGCGATAGTGGCACGCCAAAATGTGCCGCCAGATATTTCAGTGCGGCGCCTTTTGAAACGTGCGGCATGATGCCTTCCACAATAATGTTCAGCGATGAAGTGATGTGCAGCGCGTCCCCAAATTCGGCGTTGAGCATTTTTTCCACTGCGGCGCGTTTTTCCTGCGGTTGGATGAACAGAAATTTCAGCGGCAAACCGTCATCGTGCAGCACATTCAACAGACTGTTAACA
>JALVZI010000376.1 GCA_027022125.1 Anaerolineae bacterium
GATACGAATGGCTGCCCTGTTTCGGGCGACCACAAGGGTCGCCCCTATCGCTGACAACTGACAACTGACCGCTATCTACTTTTTCACCAAAAAATTCCCCATCACCAATTGGTCAATATCCGATTTGCGGAAGGTGTTGAGCGCGTTTTGCGGCGTGTTCACAATCGGTTCGCCGCGCAGATTGAACGAGGTGTTCAGCAACACCGGCACGCCTGTCGCCTGCTCGAAATCGGCAATCATTTGGTAATAGAGCGGATTTTTCTCGCGTTCAATGCTCTGCAATCGTCCCGTGCCGTTGTGATTCACCGCCTTGATTTGCTCGCCTTTTTCCGGCACAATCGGCGATACCATCAGCATATATGGCGCCAGCAAGTTCGATTCGATATTCGGTGTGGCGAAATACTCGGTGGCTTTTTCCGCCAGCACCACCGGCGCAAACGGGCGGAACGGCTCGCGGAATTTAATTTTCGTGTTGACGATTTCTTTCATTTCCTCACGGCGCGGGTCGGCGAGAATGGAGCGGTTGCCCAGCGCGCGCGGTCCCCACTCGAATCGCCCCTGATAGAGTGCCACCACCCGCTCATCGAGCATGGCATCCACCGCGCGCCGGCTCATCTGCGCCATATCGTCAATTCTTTCATACGAAAAACCACTCTCGCGGATGGCGGCTTCCATTTCCGCCTCCGAATATTCCGCGCCCCAATAAGCGTGTTCCATCACCCATTTGCGCGGTTTGCCCAGCAGAACATGGTAGGCATACAGCGCCGCGCCGAGCGCCCCGCCGGAGTCGCCCGCCGCCGGTTGGATGAACACCTGCTCGAAGGGGCTTTCACGGACGATGCGCCCGTTGGCGACACTGTTGAGCGCCACCCCGCCCGCCATCACCAAATTTTTCGAGCCGGTGTGCTCGTATGCCGCTTTTGCCATTTTCAGCACGGTTTCTTCCGTCACCCGCTGAATGCTGGCGGCAATATCGGCGTATTTTTGGTTTTGCGCCGCCACCGCGTCATCCCAGTGGGGATGGTCGCGGTTCGGATGGGTGGTGGCGGTGAAAAATTCGGCTTCCGGCATACGGCGCGGACCGAACAGGTCTTCAAATTTGCGACTGAACGTATTTTTGGTGGAATGGTGGAAACTGAAATACTCCATATTCAGCCGCACACCGCCATCCGCATCCACCGATACAACTTTATAGACATCGTCCATATAGTTGGGTTGACCGTATGGCGCCATACCCATCACTTTATATTCGCCGTTGTTGACGCGGAAACCGAGATATGCGGTGAAGGCGGAATAGAGCAGCCCCAGCGAGTGCGGGAAACGCAATTCGCGGGTCAGGTTGATGGTATTTTCGCCGGAACCGTCGAAGGTGGCGGTGGCGTGTCCCATCGTGGCGGTTGTCCACTCGCCCACGCCGTCGATGGTCAGCACGGCGGCATCTTCAAACGGCGAAGCGAACATCGCGCTGGCGGCGTGCGAAAGGTGGTGTTCCACAAACAGAATTTTGTCGGTGGGCACGCCGATTTTCGTTTGCAGTTGGCTTTTTATCCACAATTTTTCATCGAACCACGCCACCATCGCTTCGCGGAACACCCCCCACGATTTGGGGAATGTACCGAGTGTGGACAGCAGAATGCGCTCAAATTTGTGGAGCGGTTTTTCGTAAAAAACCACATAATCCAAATCTGCGCCGGTGATGCCTCCCTGCGCCAAACAGAAATCAATCGCCTGCTGCGGATAGCCGTGGTCGTGTTTTTTGCGGCTGAAACGTTCTTCATCGGCGGCGGCAATCAGCACGCCATCCTGCAGCAACGCCGCCGCAGAGTCATGATAGTAGCATGATACACCCAGAATGTTCATTAAAATTCCTCGATGTTAAAATTGCCGGCGGGCGGCATCCAAATCCGGTGCGGGGGTGGTGCGCGCTTTCCAGTGTGAACCGGAATCCGCTTTCAAATCCAGCGTATCGCCGAAAAGCGTTGCGCCCAGCCCGAACGGCAGCAAAATGGTAAAATAGAACAGCGACAGCACCACGCGCCCCACCAAATTGCCGATGAATCGTCCGAACCGCTGCCAGCCGTGCCAAAATTTCTTCAGTGCGTCCATAGCGGCTCCTAAAATAGCGTGTAAATGAACGGCGCGACTCCGGATGCCGAGGCGAAAATCAGTGCCAGCCCGATGAGCAGCAGCATCGCCACCATCGGAATGAGCCACCACAGTTTTCGCTGCCACAGAAATGCCAAAATTTCTCCGGCAACGCCGGTGTTGGTTGTCATCGCTTTAAAAAAGTTTTTGATTGCCATACGTCCCTCAATCCAAAATATCCAATCTTTGCCGCCCCATTATACACAGCGACCGGTTTTTCGCAACGGGATGCCATAAAGATGGTGAGAATCGAATAATTCGACAAGCGACCGAAATTTGCAACCAAACCACGTATTGCGTACTGCGTAAAATCACACAACACGTAACACGTTTGCCGATTTTACCTCTTTTTCAATAACTGATGTTACGCAGTCGAAAATTTGACAAAACAAACATTACAATGTACCGGCAACAAACGCCGGTAGCGAATTTCCCCCATCCCCCCTGTATCCCCC
>JALVZI010000377.1:0-1514 GCA_027022125.1 Anaerolineae bacterium
ACAGAGGCGCAGAGAAACAGAGAAAAATAAGGTTTGAGAGCCGACTATACAGCAGAGTTTGTAATTTTTGATGAAAATTAGAACCGAAACTCAAAAATTTTTAAATTCTCCGCGTCTCTGTGCCTCTATGCCTCTGTGGTGAAAATTTTCAGATGAGCCATTACAGACGGCATAATCCTACTTTTTAGCGTGGATGATGCACTAGTTCTATCTGTTCATTTTTCCCAAATTACGTGCGATTGAGCCGTTGTGCTTGCCGTTCTTTGGCGGCATTCCAGCGGCGGTGTTCTTCACCCGTTTCCAGTATCAAACGGGGAACCCGAGTCGGTTTGCCACTATCATCCAACGCAACATACACCAAAAATGCCGAATTGGTGTGCGTTTGTTCGCCAGTGATGGGGTTTTCTGCCACCACTCGCACGCCGACTTCCATAGAAGTGCGCCCAACATAATTGACACGGGCATACAGCATCACCAAATCACCCACATGCACCGGCGAGTGAAACGTCATCGAATCGATGGCGATGGTGACGGCGGGACGCTGGGCGTGACGCATCGCACACAAACCGCCCGCTTCATCAACCAGTTTCATAATGATGCCGCCGTGAACATTCCCCAACGGGTTGGCGTGTTCGGGCATCATAAAATGGTGCAGCACAATTTCAGAATCGCTGACGCGCTTTTCTCTCGGTATCATTCGGCAACCTTTCTCGCTACAAAACTATATCCGTGCCAGTTGTGAACTTTCATTTCGTGCCGTTTGCGTCCGTCTTCTAACTCCACTGTGACAAATTCCACCCGCACCGGTTCACCGTAAAGTAATTCAACCAGTTTGATGGCGGCAAGCGCATCTGCCGCCTCGACGGTATGAGAGGCAACCGGGCTACCCCGATTTTTAACAGTGACTTGATAGTACATCGCTGCAATTATTTGGCGTGTAAAAGTGGAATATCCCACACCTCGCCGAGGCTCATTCCCAGCGTTTCGTAAATTTTCAGGGTGGCTTTCGAGTGGTTCAGTGTGTAAAAATGAATGCCGGACACATTATGGTCATACAAATCGAACACCTGCGCCGTTGCCCAGTGGATGCCGACTTTTTCCACAGACGCATCATCGGGTGCGCGCAATACCGCCCGCAACAGTTTCGCGGGGATGCGCGCCCCCAACGCCAGTTCCGACATCCGTTTCATCCCGCGCAGCGAGGTAATCGGCATAATGCCCGCCACAATGGGCACGTTTATCCCGGCAATTTCGCAGCGTTCGCAAAAATCGTAAAAATCGCGGTTATCAAAAAACAGTTGGGTGAAAATACAGTCCGCCCCGGCATCCACTTTGGCTTTCAGATAGTCTATTTCCTGCAAGCGGTTGGGCGTTTCGGGATGCCCTTCGGGAAAACCGGCGACCCCAATACTGAAATGCGGAAATGGTGGCGTTCATCAAAAAACACTTTCCGCATTTCAGTATTGGGGTCGCCGCGCAGGGCAAGCACATTGCGAATGCCCGCCGCCGAGTAT
>JALVZI010000377.1:1524-2598 GCA_027022125.1 Anaerolineae bacterium
TCGGGAAAACCGGCGACCCCAATACTGAAATGCGGAAAGTGTTTTTTGATGAACGCCACCATTTCCGCCGCGTGCCGGAACCCGTCCGGTGTGGGAGAAAACGTTGTGTCGCCTTTGGGGGGGTCGCCGCGCAGGGCAAGCACATTGCGAATGCCCGCCGCCGAGTATCGCGCCAACTGGGCTTTGATGGCATCTCTTCCGGCGCCCACTGCGGTTAAATGCGCCACAACGTTCAGCGGGGTTTCTCTTTTCAGGCGGATGACCAGATTTTCGGTCAGTGTCTGTGTCGAGCCGCCGGCGCCATAGGTCACACTGACAAAAGAAGGCTGAATGGGCGACAATTCTTTGATGGTTTCAAACAACGCCACCGATGCTTTTTCTGTTTTGGGCGGGAAAAATTCAAAACTGAAATGAACTTTATTTTCGGTGAATATCTCGGCAAGACGCATACTTTCTCCTAATTTGTGTAACCGGTGACAATGACGTGTACTTTTTCAAATCCCAGCGAGCGCAACAGATTTTCATAATACAATTGCGAGTCTCTGGCGGCTTGATACAAAATGCCGCTTTCGCGGGCATCGGCAATGATGAGCGATTTTCCTTCCGGCAGCGTTTTGTTCAGCAGCATTTCCGACTCATCGCTGCACAGAAAATCGGGGCAAGAGTCGCTTTGTTCCAAAACACGGCTATTTTCCAAATCCAGCGAAACCTCATCCTCAAAAATCATCGGCGGCGGCAGTGTCAATTGCACTTCCGAACCATCATCACTGACCCAAATGGCATCTTCGCCCACCCCGCTCATATCCACCCCGGCGGGCACACGCCCTTTCAGCAACAGCACATATTGCTGTTTCAAGCCGAAAACCGATGTCCAATTGGACGGCGCTTCGGTATAATCTATATCTTTGGTGATATAATATTCCACAAAAATTTGTTTGTTGACATTTTTTATGGCGTCAATCACCGCCGGTTGTGCAGAAACCGTCACCACCGCCGACGGCTGAGTCGGGCGCGCGGTTAATTTATTGATGCCCCACCAACCCAGCAACGCGATGACCACAATCACCGCTGCAT
>JALVZI010000378.1:0-1300 GCA_027022125.1 Anaerolineae bacterium
GCATAATGTTCATAATGCCAATGCCGCCCACCACCAGCGAAATACCGGCGATGGAGCCGAGCACGATGGTGAAAATGGCGGTAATATCGCCGAAAACGGCAATCAAATCGGCTTGATTGATAACCGTGAAATCATCATCATCTTTAAAACTGATGTGATGGCGTTCGCGCAAAACTTGGCTGATTTCATCGGCGGCGGTGTCCATCAAATCCGAGTCGGTCACTTGCGCAAAAATAACCGAGACCACATACGAGCCGCGCACCACCGGCGCGGAAAAGAGCCGGCTTTGGGCGGTGGAAATGGGGATGAGCACCACATTATCTTCATCCCCGCCGAAACCGCCGGAACTCCCTTTTTCTTTCAGCACCCCTTTCACGCGGAAGGGCACATCGTTGATTTTTACCGTGCGCCCGATGATGGTGATGGCGGGTTCATCGGGGAAAAGCCGCTCGACCACCCGCGCGCCGAGCAACGCCACCCGCGAGCGTCCCGTTACATCGCTTTGGGTGATGAACTCGCCTTCCAGCACCTGAAAATTGCGCACGGAACCATATTCCGGGGTCACGCCGTCCACAGTGGAAAACGTGTCGCGTTTACCGGCGACCACCGTGCCGCTGCGAGAATATACCGGCGCGATGGCGCTCACATCCGGCACACTGAACACATCGCGCAGGGCTTCGGCATCGCCCATTGTGAGCGGTTCGGTGTTTTGACCGGAACGGGTTTGGCGCGGTCCGCTGTTATCCAACTGACCCGGCACCACAAAAAGCAGGTTCGTGCCCAAACTGGCAAATTGCTGGTTGATGAACGATTCAAACCCCTGCCCCACCGAGATGAGTGCGATAACCGCCGCCACCCCGATGATGATGCCGAGCATCGTTAAAATGGAACGTAATTTGTTTACGGCTAAACTTCGCAGTGCGATGAGTAGATTTTCGGTAATTTGCATGGTTCGAGTTTCGGGTTCAAGGTTTCAGGTTCAAAGTTCAAGGTTTCAAGGTAGCAGGGTTGCAGGGTAGTGCATCATCCAATCTTAATTTTCGGGTTATCACACCGGATTCCTCTGAAAATAAAATTCTCACGCAAAGTCGCAAAGTCGCCAAGAAAAACAAAGATTTTTGAAACTTTGCGACTTCGCGGCTTTGCGAGAGGTAAATATCTCTTTTCAGTAGACTCGGTGGGTCAAAGTAGAACTTTGACGCTCCACACCGATATTTGATGTGATCCGAATTTTTAGTGTGGACGATGCAGTAGCAAAATCACGTTTCACGCATCACGCATCACGTCTCACCAATCTCCA
>JALVZI010000378.1:1310-2594 GCA_027022125.1 Anaerolineae bacterium
GGTGATGCCGCTTTCTTCATTCAGCCGCTGGAAAATCGCCATAATTTCCGCGCCCGATTTCGAGTCGAGATTGCCGGTTGGTTCGTCCGCCAAAATGATGCTCGGTTCGTTGACCAGCGCCCGCGCGATGGCGACTCGCTGCTGCTGCCCGCCCGAAAGTTCGTTCGATTTGTGGTGCAGGCGGTCGCCCAGCCCCACACTTTCCAGCGCGATGGCGGCGCGGCGGCGGCGTTCTTTGCGCGGGATATGGTTGTACACCATCGGCAGTTCCACATTTGCCAGCGCGCTGGTTCGCGGCAGCAGGTTAAAATTTTGAAACACGAATCCGATTTTTTGATTGCGCACCACCGCCAGTTGGTTGTCGTCCATTTTGCCGACATCCTGCCCGCCGAGCAGATATGTGCCGCCGGTCGGTTTATCCAAACAGCCGATAATGTTCATCAGCGTGGATTTCCCCGAGCCGGACGGACCCATAATGGCAACCAGTTCGCGCTCATTCACCGTCAGCGAAACCCCGCGCAGCGCGTGAACCTGCACATCGCCCATTTGGTATATTTTGGTAATATCGTGTATTTCAATTACAGGTGTTGTCATTGGTTGTTGGTCATTTGTCATTTGTCATTTGTCATTGGTCATTTGCTGACCGCTGATTGCTGATTGCTGATTGCTGACCGCTGACGGCTATTTGCCCATTCGCTATTCGCTATTCGTAACTCGCTACTCGTCACTCGCCCGGTCTGCCGCCGATGGCTTGCCGCAATTGCTCCCGGCGCGAATTTTGCCGGATGGCGATGGTGTCGCCTGCCTGCACGCCGCTTAAAATTTGGCTGACAGTGGTGCTCCGCTCGCCGAGCACAATTTCTGTGCGCTCGATGCGCTGGTCGTCAATCACTTTATCCACGTATGCCTTGCCCGTTTCACGGTCAATTTGAATGGCGCGGTTCGGAATGACGACCACATTTTCCAGCCGCTGCGTTTCGATGGTAGCGTTCACATTCATTCCGATTTTGAACGGCGCGTTTGCCGCGTCTATCAGCACGGTGACGGGGTAGGCGACAATACCGGTGGCAGAAGCAACCGGCGCCACACCGACGCTGTCCACCGTGCCGGAAAATTCGTCATCGGGCAGGGAATCGAGCGTGATGACCACCGGTTGTCCCGGTGCGATGCGGTTGATGTCGATTTCGTCCACTTCCACATCCAGTTTAAAAGCGGACAGGTCGGAAATGACCATTGCCACCGGCGCGACGCTGGTCGGTTCGTTTTCTTTGATATTGATTTGGG
>JALVZI010000379.1:0-2144 GCA_027022125.1 Anaerolineae bacterium
GGGTGGGGACGGGCGTCGGTGTCCACGGAACCGCCATCACCGGTGTGTTGGTCGGCGGCAGGGGTGTCGGCGGCAGGGGGGTGGGCAGCACGGCGGTCGGTCCCTGATACAGTTGAAAGGGGGTCGGTGTGGGTGATGCGACCGTGCATCCGGCAAATGTGATTGTCAGAAAACCTATCAGCAGAAAACGCAAATTGTGCATGGGTACATTATGGAGATGTTTGGGGAGTTCGTCAAGTTGAAGGGCGCACATTCACCGCGAAAATATTTGCCCGTTTCCACCACACGGGATTATAATCCCTTTTTGAGTTATTGGTTTTTAGTTGGTAATCGGGTAACATCGGTATATCAACCAATAACCAATCACCAATCACTATTTGAGGAGAAGGCGGAGTTTATGTCTCAACGGAACATTCGAGTATTAATTGGCATTTTGCTGCTCACCGTGGTAACAGTGTGGGTCAGTGTGAGCAACCTGCAATACACCGTCCCGAAAGACGTTGAAAGCGGCTTGGGCAGTAACGCGCCGTGGTGGGCGTCGCTGCTGTTTTGGCAGGGCGACCAGCAGCGCAGTATCCGCGTGCATGAAGGATTGGATTTGGTGGGCGGCACGCAAATTGTGCTGGAAGCACAGCAAGTTACCGATGAAAACGGCAACCCCATCGATTTTAAAGACGTGATGGAACCCGCCCGCGTCATCATCGAAAACCGCGTCAGCGGCGGTTTGGGTGTGGTGGAACCGCTGGTTCAAATTGAAGGCGATAATCGCATTATTGTGGAGTTGCCCGAAGTGCGCGACCCCGACCAAGCCATCAGTTTGGTGAAAGAAACGGGGCGGTTGGAATTTGTGGAAGCGCTGCAATTCCCTCTGCGCGAAGGCGACCGCATCATCACCACCGAAGGGCTGAAACTGGCGGGCGGAAAAGTTGCCACCGATACTTACACCTATCCCGACAAAGTTTTCAAAACCATTATGACCGGCTCCGGGTTGAAAGATGCGCAGGTGGAAATTGATTCCCGCACCGGCGCGCGCACCGTCGGGTTTACCCTGTCTGCCGAAGGAAACAAAATTTTCGGCGAATATACCAAAAACCACGTGGGCGATTTTCTGGCAATTGTGCTCGACGGGGTGGTGGTATCCGCGCCGCGCATCAATGCGCACATTACCGGCAGCGGGCAAATTACCAGCGGCAATCCCGCCGGTTTCAGCCGGCAGGAAGCCGAAGATTTGGCAATCAAACTGAAATATGGTGCATTGCCCGTGCCGCTGAAAGTCATCGAAAACCGCACCATCGGTCCGAGCCTCGGGCAGGAATCGCTGGCAAAAAGTCTGCGCGCCGGCACCATCGGGCTGATTGTGGTACTTCTTTTTATGCTGATTTACTATCGCGTGCCCGGTGTTTTTGCCAGTTTGGCGATGATTCTGTACGGGTTGATAAACTTCTCGCTCTATAAACTCATCCCCGTCACACTGACCGTACCCGCCATTACCGGTTTCATTCTGACCATCGGGATGGCGGTTGATGCCAACATTCTGGTGTTCGAGCGGATGAAAGAGGAACTCCGCGCCGGCAGGTCGCTGAAAGCGGCGGTGGAGACCGGCTTTACCCGCGCCTGGCCCTCTATCCGCGATGCCAACCTCAGCACGCTCATCACCGCTTTCATCCTCTTCTGGTTCGGCTCAAACTTCGGCGCGAGTATCGTTAAAGGTTTTGCCGTCACGCTGTCCATCGGGGTGCTCATCAATCTGTTTACCGCTGTAACCGTCACCCGCGCTTTTCTGCGTTTCGCTGTGGATGCTTTCGGCAGCGGTATGGACGCGAACCGTTCTCTGTGGATTGGCTTGAAAGACAGCGCCCAAATCAACGTGCCGAAATGGGCTGCCGGCGCATTCGAAATCGTCCAAAAACGAAAATGGTACTACTTGCTGTCAACCATCATCATTATTCCCGGTGTCATCATTATGGCGGTTTCGTGGGCACAAATCGGTTCGCCGTTCCGCATGGCAATCGATTATACCGGTGGCACCATCTGGGAAATGAAATTCGACAAACCTGTGTCGCCGCTGGATGTGCGGCAGGTTTTTGTGGATGATGGTTATAAAAATACCACCGCCCAATCGGTGGAAGGTGAAAATACGGTGC
>JALVZI010000379.1:2154-2592 GCA_027022125.1 Anaerolineae bacterium
TTGCTGTGGCGTCCATCGCCATTCTGCTGTTCATTTGGTATGTTTTCCGCGCCATCCCCAACGCGGTGCGATATGGGGTCAGCGCCATTGTGGCAATGCTCCACGACGTGCTGGTCACGGCGGGGTTATTCTCACTGGCGGGGTTAATTTGGGGCTGGGAGGTGGACACGCTCTTCCTCACGGCAATTCTCACGGTGATTGGCTATTCGGTCAACGATACCATCGTGGTGTTCGACCGCCTGCGCGAAAATTTGCCGCGCCGCCGCTCGGAACCGTTTGAGGTGGTGGCGAATCGCAGTTTGCTGGAAACGCTGCACCGAAGTTTGGCGACATCCATCAGTACCCTGTTTGTGGTGGGGGCGGTATTGTGGCTCGGCGGGGCAACCACACGCCAATTTATGGCGGTGATGTTTGTCGGTATCACCAGCGGGGCATACT
>JALVZI010000380.1 GCA_027022125.1 Anaerolineae bacterium
GCGTGAATTTGGCAGATTTGGCGAACGCCTATTTGGTGCAGGATATGCACTTCGGCGCGATAAAAGGTTATGTCAACTGGGCGACGGTCGAACCGCAGGCGGGGGAATTTCGCTGGGTTGACCCCGATAACGTACTGAAAGCCGCCGACGGCGCGGGTGCGGCGGTTTTGCTGCGGGTTCACGGCACACCCGGCTGGGCACGCCCGCCAAATTCCGCCGAAAGCCATCCCCCCACCGACCCCGCCGACTTCGCGCGGTTTCTGTCGGCGCTGGCAACGCGCTATCGCGGGCGCGTGGCGGCATACGAAATTTGGAACGAGCCGAATTTGGGGTACGAGTGGGGCAATCAGCCGCCCGACCCCGCCGCATACACCGCGCTGCTGCAAGCGGCATATCGCGCCATAAAAACCGCCGACCCCGCCGCGCTGGTCATTTCGGGCGGGTTGGCGCCCACCGCCGGCGACGATTTTCCCGCCGCGATGAGCGATTTGGATTTTCTGGCGGGCATGTACGCCGCCGGGGCGCGCGGTTCGTTCGACGCGCTGGGGAGTCATATTTACACTTTCGGGCAATCGCCGGACGCGGTTTCCGCCAATCCCGCCGACATCACTTTCCGGCAGGTGGTGCAGCAGCACGAAATTATGCTGGCATACGGCGACCGCTCGCCGGTATGGGTGACGGAGATGGGCTGGAACATCGCCAGCCATTGGGATATGGGCACAGACCACCGCTGGGGAGTATCGGAAGTGCAGCAGGCGGCGTATCTGACGCGGGCGTATGGTAAAATTCGCGCCGAAATGCCGTGGATTTCCGCCGCGTTTCTGTTCAATCTCGATTTCAGCGCCGCGCCATGGTATTCCGCCGACAATCCGATGCGCTGGTACGCCATTCTCAACCCTGACCGCACCCCCCGACCGGCGTTTGTGCAATTGGCGAATGAGCGAGTGAGCGAATGAGCGAATGCAGGAGCGAATATGAATTGAACTAAATGAAACTTTTGAAAGGTGTGTCAAAATTACAAAAATCATCGGTAATTTTTATGATGTCATTCCCGCGAAAGCGGGAATCCACTATGTTTCGCTATGGATTCCGGATATTTCCCTGCGGGAAATTCCGGAATGACATTTAAAATCCGTGAAATTTGTGAAAATTCGTGGCTGAAATTCAGTCACACAAAAAGTTTCAACCAGTTCATTATCAAACGTGGAAATCGGAAATGGAAACACAGTTTCGCGGTGACCCTGTTTGGCAATTTTGGGGATACCGCAAAGCGTTGTTTCTGTTTGAAATAGTTTGGCGAGACACGGAGAAGATGTCAACCGACCCGCGCGGGAAAGCACTCGTCAGCCAAATTATTCGCAGTACCGGCTCAATTTCCGCCAATATAGAAGAAGGTTATGGACGCGGGCTGCACGGAAAAGAGTACATCCATTCCTGCGCATCGCGTTGGGGTCAGCCAGAGAAACCAAAGGATGGTATTGGCGCGCCCGCCGGATATTTTCGGAAGAGATCATTGCCCATCGTTTGCAATTGACCGATGAAGTGATAAAAATGCTCATCGCCGAAATCAACCGACAGAAAAGGAGGAAGCAAATGGACAAATGAGCGAATGAGCGAATTTTGAATTTGCGAATGATGAATCTGCGAATACTCCACGTTTTTCTATTCACCCATTCGCCCATTCGCGCCATTCGCTTATTCACCCATTCGCCCATTCGCGCCATTCGCTTATTCACCCATTCGCTCATTCGCACCATTCGCAGATTACCTATGAGAATCGTCATCAAATTTGGCACAAATGTTATCGCCAGCGCGGAAGGAACCATCAACAAACCGCGATTGCTGGAAATGGTGCGGCAGATTGCCGCGCTGCACCGCGCCGGGCATCAGTTGGCGCTGGTTTCATCCGGCGCAATTTTCGTCGGGCGACGCCATGCCCCCGCCCTGCCCCAGCGAAAGGACATCCCGTTCAAACAAATGCTCGCCGCCATCGGGCAGGTGAAACTGCTCAACATTTACGAGCAACTTTTCGACATTTACGGCATCACCATCGCGCAGGCGCTGCTCACCCGCAGCGATTTGGGGAACCGCGCCCGCTATCTGAACGCGCGCAACACGTTCGACCTGCTGCTGGAACAGGGCGTGCTGCCCATCGTCAACGAAAATGATGTGGTCGGGGTGGAAGAAATCAAAATCGGCGATAACGATAACCTGTCGGCGCTGGTGGCAAATTTGATTGACGCCGACCGGCTCATCATTCTCACCGACCAGCGCGGGCTATTCACCGCCGACCCGCGCTATCATGCCGATGCCGAACTGATTGCGGAAGTTCCCGCCATCACCGACGATATTCACGCGCTGGCGGGCGGCACAGACAGCGCGATGGGGGTCGGTGGGATGAGCACCAAAATTCAGGCGGCGCAACTGGCAACCCGCTCCGGCGTGGAAACGGTTATCGCCTCCGGACATGAGCCAGATGTGCTGGTGCGGCTGGTGCTGCACGCCGAAAGTTTGGGCACGCGCTTTCCACCCAAAATAGCGCACGTGGAAAGCGCGTGCCCAAACTTTCGGCGTGCAGCACCAGCCGCACC
>JALVZI010000381.1 GCA_027022125.1 Anaerolineae bacterium
AGCGCATACAGCACGTTGCTGCGCGCCACCATATACACCCCGGCAGTCACCATCGTTGCGGCATGGATGAGCGCCGAAACGGGGGTGGGACCTTCCATCGCATCGGGAAGCCAGACGTACAGCGGCAATTGCGCGCTTTTGCCAATCGCGCCGATGAACAGCAGCGCGGTAATGGCGGTAATCACGCCGGTGGAAATGCCGGGCGCGGCTTCAAACACGCCGGTGTATTGCAGTGTGCCGAAGGTTGTCCAAATGAGAAATACCCCCAGCGCGAAACCGAAGTCGCCCACACGGTTGACGATGAACGCTTTTTTGCCCGCGTCCGCCGCCGAATCTTTGAAGAACCAAAAACCGATGAGCAGGTAACTGCATGCGCCCACCAACTCCCAACCGACATACAATCCGAGATAGTTGTCGGAGAGCACCAGAATGAGCATACTGGCGATAAACAGGTTCAGGTATGTGAAAAACCGCGAAACGCCCTCATCGCCATGCATGTAACCGATGGCGTAAATGTGGATGAGCAATCCGACACCCGTCACCACCAGCGTCATAATCATTGAAAGGGGGTCAACCAGCAAACTAAAATGCACATCAAAATCGCCGATGGTTATCCAACGCCACAGGTCAACCGTTTGCCGGTGGTCGGGCAAATTCGGCACCTGCAAAAAAGCCAGCACGCCGATGATGAACGACAGCGCCACCATGCTCACTGCCAACCAGCCGTTGGTTTTTTCGCCGAGTTTTTTGCCGAAAACCCCGTTGATGAAAACCCCAATCAGGGGGAACGCAATTGCCAGCCAGATTAGATTGGTCATAATTGCTCCAATTAGCCTTTTAGCGAATCAAAATCGTCTATATTCACCGATTGGGTTTGGCGATAGAGTTCCACCAAAATCGCCAACCCGACAGCCGCTTCCACTGCGGCGACGGTCATAATCATAAACACAAACACTTGCCCGGTCATCGAACCCAACTCGTGCGAAAACGCGACAAACGTCAGGTTGACCGCATTCATCATCAATTCCACACACATTAAAATGACCAGTGTGTTTCGCCGCAGCATTACCCCGCCGGCGCCGATGGAAAACAGAATTGCCGCTAACAATAGATACCATGCTGTCGGAATCATTTTACTTGCCTCTTTCTCGATGTTGCACAAACCGCCAGCCGCCCAGCATCACCACCCCGACAATACCCACCAGCAGCAGTATCGAAGCCAGTTCAAACGGCAGCAGGTATTGCGTAAAAAGGGACTGCCCCACCAATTCCGCGCTGCCCTGCTGAGCAATGAGTTCATCCGTTACCGTGCCGGCAACCGGTTGGGTGCTGTACAGCCAATCGTACACCGCCGTGCCGCTGACCGTCAGAAAAATCAGCGCCAACAGTACCATCACCCCGTTGCGCACGGTGAGCCACTGCGGAATTATCTCGCCGAGTTCCGCACCCAAAAGCATCACCACAAACAGGATGAGCACCACAATCGCCCCGGCATACACCATAATTTGCGCCACGGCGATAAACTGGGCGCTGAGCAATACATACAACCCGGCAATCATGGTCATACTCAGCAGCAGAAACAGCGCACTGTGAACGGCGTTTTTGTTAAACACCATCGCCAGTCCCCCGACAACTGCCAATCCACCAAAGATAAAGAAAAGAATTGCTTCCATAGTCTGTACCAACTGTTAAATTTGTTGTATCTATTCAGCCACAATTAGATGGAACACAGATAACGCAGATGATGCGGATTAACACAGATTTTAAATGACATTCGCTATTCATCACTCGTCATTCGCTATTCATTTTGTGTTCCACTATGCCCCGTACAGTTACAAATTTGTTTTTTAACACCTAACGCGGACAAGCCGCAACCAAACAAGGAGCACAGAGTTTCACAGAGGCTGTACTGAGGACATTGAGAAAAACAAAAACTTTGTGTATCTCTGTGACTTCTCCGTGTCCTCTGTGTAAATATCTTTCCCTACTTCGTCACGCGCCATGAATCTTGCGGCACAAAAACTTCATCATCCCGAATTTGGATGTATTTCGGCTCGTGCGGTTCCAGCAGACGGTCTTGGGTGTAAATGGCGTCCCAGCGGTCATATTCCGCCAGCGCGAAATCGTGTTCCAGCACAATCGCGCCGGTGGGACACGCTTGCTGACAGTATCCGCAGAAAATGCAGCGCAGCATGTTGATTTCATACACTTCCGCGTACCGCTCGCCGGGCGACCGCCGATTTTCTTCCGTATTTTCCGCCGCTTCCACCCGAATGCACTGGGTGGGACACGCCGCCGCACACAATGCGCAGCCGATACATTTTTCCAGCCCGTTGTCGTGGCGTTTTAAAACGTGCCGCCCGCGAAAACGCGGATACACCAGCACCGGTTCATCGGGAAACTGGTTGGTCACCGGCTTTTTGAACAGATATTTCAGCGTGACGCCCATCGCCCGCAGAATTTGATAACTGCCATCAAAAATTTTGTTAATCATATTTTTGCACCATCCAAACCGGATTCTCGTTTACAGTGCGATGACAATCGCCGTGACAACAAGATTTAACAGCGCCAAAGGCATCAAAAATTTCCAGCAGAAGCGCATCAACTGGTCGTATCGCACGCGGGGAACACTGGCGCGCACCCAAATGACCGTGAAAATCATCACGGCGGTTTTTATGAAAAAGTATATCAGCCCCAAAAAGGGAACGCTTTCAGCGCCGGGACCGCTCCAGCCACCCAAAAAGAGAATCGCCGTGAGCGCGCTGAAGGTGATGACGTGGATATATTCGCCCATCGCAAACGATGCGAACCGGATACCGCCGTACTCGGTCATAAATCCGGAAACCAGTTCGTTTTCGGTTTCCGGCAGGTCAAACGGCGACCGATTCGACTCTGCCAGCCCGGCGATGAAAAAGATGATGAAGGCAATCGGTTGCAACACAATCAGCCACACATGGTCAACCTGAAATTGGATGATTTTGGTCATACTCATCGTACCGGCAACCAAAATGACCGCCACCAGCGTCAGCCCCATCGGCAATTCATAACTGACCAACTGTGCGCTGGCGCGCAACGCCCCCAACAGCGAATATTTGTTGTCCGACGACCACCCCGCCAGCACCACCGCATACGAGCCGATGCTGGTGACTGCCGCCACATACAGCAAGCCGACATTCACATCTGCCAAAACGGGCGGAATGGTATACCCCAGCAGCGACAATCCGTGGCTGGCGAGCGGGAACACCGCCCAGCCCATAATCGCGGTGGAAATTGCCAGTATCGGCGCCAGCAGATACACCCATTTATCGGCGTGGGTGGGCAGCAATTCCTCTTTAAACATCATTTTCAGCGCGTCCGCCACCGGTTGCAGCAGCCCAAAGGGACCGGCTCGGTTGGGACCAAAACGCATGGTAAACCGCGCCACCAATTTTCGCTCAACCAAACTCAAATAGGCGAAACCGGTGAGCAACATCACCACCAAAATTACGCTATATACCACCGGAATTAACAGGGTTTGAATCCAGTCCATCAGGCAAGCTCCGAAACGGGTACTTTGGCAATTTCAACCGACACGAGCCGTTTGCTGCCAAGTAATTTTTCTGCGGGATAGCCATTTAAATTGCGGGGAACCAGCACCACGCCTTCGGGCACCAGTCCGTTCAACTGCACCGGCACAGTCACCGAAACACCCGGCACGCTCAGCGAAACCATATCGCCATTGGCAATTTCAAGCCGTTTTGCGTCTTTTCTGGACATAACCGCGTGCGGTTGCTGAATGTGCGCCGCCACCACTTCGGCTTGGGCGATGAGTGTGCCGCCATCATACAGCACGCGCGGGGCGACCAGCACCATACCGGCGGGCGTTTCCGCTGCCGGTTCGACAAATTCGACCGCCAATTTCGCGTCGTCGGCTTCTGCCAGCGAATGCCACTGCAAGCCTTCGCGCACATCGGCGGTAAAACTGGTGCCGCTGTAAATGTAGTGCGACATTTTCCGTTCCAGCGAAATCGGTTTCACCAGATTTTCAAAATTCATATCGGCATACAATGGCACTTCCCGCGTAATTTCCGCCATCACGCCATCTGCCGAAGCGTAATCCCACTCCGTGCCGAGTTTTCCGGCGACGGCGGTGAAAATCAGCCAGTCTGCCCACGCCAGCGGCGGCGCGGAAACGGCGTTATCGAATGCCTGCACCCAGCGTTCCACACTGGTGAATGTGCCGTCGCGCTCTGCCGTGCCGCGTGCGGGCAAAACCACATCCGCCAATTTCGCGGTTTCGGTCAGGAACAAATCTTGCACCACCACAAATTCGGCGGCTTCGATGGCGGCGCGATAGCGGTCTGATTCAGCGGCGGGGTCCGCCCCGGCGATATACAGTGCGGGCAGCGGCTCATCCGGCGAAAGCATATCGCGCGCCGAAAGTCCGGCATCGCCATTCAGCGGTTGGTAGCCCGGCAGACGGTTCGGCACGATGCCCAAATCTGCCGCGCCGCGACTGTTGGCGTGCGGCAAAACGGCAATCACGCCGTTGTTGGCTTTGCCGGCGTGCCCGGTCAACAGCACCAGCGCGCGGATGGCGGCTTGCAGACTTTCGTCGCCGCCCGATTCCAACCCATACAGCACCAGCCCGTTTTCGGCTTTGGCGAATGTGTGCGCCGCCTGCCGCAGGTCGTCTTCCGACACGCCGCACAGTTCGGCGGCGCGGGCGGGCGTAAAGGTTTTCATCGCTTCGATGAGCGGTTCGAACCCGTCCACATGCGCCGACAGATATTCTTTGTTTTCCAACCCCTCATCAATCACCGCGGCGACCAGCCCCCATGCGAAGGCGGCTTCCGCGCCGTAGCGATAGCGCAGCGTGCTTTCGGCAACGCTGTCGAGTTTCGTCCAGCGACCACCGGCGTTGATGAGATGGGCGCCGTGCCGCGCCGAACCGCGCACCCGCAGGTACAGTATCGGCGACTCTTCATCCAAATCGGAGCCAATCACCAAAATTGCCGATTCGCCTTTCAGCCGCCCGATGTCGGTGCCGACGCCCGCGCCGACTGCGTGAGCCAGCGTGTCATCAAAAGCGGCATTCAGCCCGACGCGGTGGTCGATATTGTTGCTGCCCAGCACTTGGCGGAAGAGTTTTTGGAAAAGGTACAAATCTTCGTTTGAAAGATGTGCCCCGGCGATGCCGCCTGTTTTTTCTTTGGAATGTTGCAACTTGCGCGCCACCAGCGACAGGGCTTCATCCCAACTCGATTCCACAAATTCGCCATTCTTTTTGATGAGCGGCGCGGCGAGCCGGTTGTGACTGCCGTTAAAGTGATGCCCGAACCGCCCTTTGTCACACAGCCAAATTTCGTTGACGGCTTCGTTTTGGCGGGGCATCACCCGTTTGATGGTGTCGAAACGGGTATTCAGCACGGTGTTACAGCCTACGCCGCACAAATTGCAGATGCTGGGCACACTTTCCATTTCCCATGAGCGCGCGCCAAAGCGGAAATCTTTGGTAGTCAACGCGCCGACGGGGCAGATGTCGGTGGTGTTGCCGGAGTATTTGCTGTCGAATTTGGGTTTGGAGTAACTGACAATCCGCGAATCGCGCCCGCGATTGTCGATTGCCAGCACATGGTCACCGGCAATTTCATCTTCAAACCGCACACAGCGCGCGCACAGAATGCAACGCTCGGTATCGAGATAAATCAAATCGCCCAGCGGCTCTTTTTTGGGGCTGTGGTGTTTGTCTTCCAACCGGAAGTGAGACACGCCGGGACCGTAGGCATACGTTAAATCTTGCAGCGAGCATTCGCCGCCTTTGTCGCACACGGGGCAATCGAGCGGGTGGCTGGTGAGCAGAAATTCCAAAATACCGCGCCGGTCGGCGATGGATTCTTCGCTTTGGGTGACAACCACCATTCCCGGCGAAACGGGGGTGGTGCAGGCGGTCATCGGTTTGGGGAAGAAACGGATGACCGGATTACCGTTGTCGTCCAACTCAAATTCGCCGGTTTGACGGTTGCGCACCGGTGTGCCCACCGTTACCAGACACATCCGGCACATACCGACCGGTTCCAATTTGGAGTGGTAACAAAAAACCGGAATTTCGTTTCCCGCCTGTTTTGCGGCTTCTACAATGAGCGTTCCTTTGGGAACACTGACTTCTACACCGTCTATTGTGAGAGTTACCAAATCAGACATAATCTATTCCTGAAACGCATGACTCGCGCCATGCCGTGTGATGGAATTTTTGGCGGCAGGCAATACCGCCCGATACTTTTATAAACATGGTTTATTTAGCCGACAACTATCTTTACAAATTCGTCTGTCGCTGCCAATACCGGACGTGAAACGTGAAACGTGATTTTTTTGCCGTTAAAAAGTTCTGTCCGTAAAGCGACCAACTGATTTTTTGTTTCTATCTGCATAAATCTATGCAATTTTTGACCCGGCAGTGCAGAATGTTTTTTATCTGTTACGAGCATTGCTGGTCGCCCAAATCATCACGTTTCACGCCTCACGTTTCACGAAAGTTATTGGCAAAAACGTAAAATCTGTCAAGATGATTTCGGCGTCCATGACCGCGCCCTTCTACGCAATGGTGACGCTGTCGTCTAAATAAACATCTTGGATGGCGTTCAGGATTTTCACGCCTTCAGCCATCGGTTTTTGGAAGGCTTTGCGCCCGGAAATCATACCCATCCCCCCGGCACGTTTGTTGATGACCGCCGTGCGCACGGCTTGCGCCAAATCGTTCGAGCCGGACGCGCCGCCGGAGTTGATGAGTCCGGCGCGCCCCATGTAGCAGTTCGCCACCTGATAGCGGGTCAGGTCAATGGGGTGGTCGGTGGATAATGCGTACATTTTATCGCTGTATTTGCCGAAGCCAATCGCCGGGAAACCACCGTTATTCTGCGCCTGTTTCTGTTTGATGATGTCTGCTTCGATGGTGACGCCAAGATGATTCGCCTGTCCGGTCAGGTCTGCCGCCACGTGATAATCCGTGCCATCTTTTTTGAAGGCATTGTTGCGCAGATACGCCCACAAAATTGTCACCAGCCCGAGTTCGTGGGCATAGGCAAACGCTTCCGAAATTTCGACAATCTGCCGGTTCGATTCGGGGGAGCCGAAATAGATGGTCGCCCCCACCCCAATCGCGCCCATTTCAAATGCCTGGTCAATGGAGGCAAACATGATTTGGTCATATTTATTGGGATAGGTCAGCAATTCGTTATGGTTAAATTTCAAAATGAACGGGATTTTATGCGCGTATTTTCGCGCCACATTCCCCAGCACTCCCAACGTGGATGCCACCGCGTTGCAACCGCCTTCGATAGCCAGTTGCACGATATTTTCGGGGTCGAAATAGATGGGATTGGGCGCGAATGATGCACCGCCGGTGTGCTCCACACCTTGGTCAACCGGCAAAATAGAAAGATACCCCGTCCCGGCGAGCCGCCCATGGTTGAACAGCGTTTGCATATTGCGCAGCACCGGCGGTCGGCGGTCGGAAATTGCCATCACCCGGTCAACAAAATCGGGTCCCGGCAGGTGGAGCGATTCTTTGGGAATCGCTTTCGATTCATATGCCAACAAGTATTCGGCTTCATCGCCTAAAAGTTCCGGAATATTCACAGACATCACTCAACTCCTTTTGTTACACGTTTTCCCATTTTACTTTTTAACGTATTGCTCATATTCGTGGCGGAAATGAAGCAAACTTGCTTTTACGGGGCTGGTGGCAAATTCGCCCAGCGGGCAGAAAGTATTGCCGGACATCTGCTCGACAATTTTCGGCAGCAGTTCAATATCTTCCATCGTGCCTTCGCCGGAGCGGATGCGATGATACACCTGCGACAGCCAATATGTTCCCTCGCGGCACGGACTGCACTTGCCGCAACTTTCGTGTTTAAAGAAGTGAATCATCTTTTCCGCCGCCCAAACGATGTCCACCGTTTCATCCATCACGATGAACGATGCCGAACCGAGCATCGAGCCGATAGCACCCATCGATTCATAATCCATCGGGGTATCGAGTTTATCTTCGGGAATCATCAGCGATGATTCACCGGCGGGCAGCACGGCTTTCACCCGTTTGCCATTCGGTACACCGCCGCCCAATTCCTCAATCAAATAGCGGATGGGAACCCCCAGCGGCAACTCGTAATTTCCGGGGCGATTGATATGTCCACTGAGACAAAATACTTTCGTGCCGGGGCTTTTTTCCGTGCCGAACTGGCGATACCAGTCCACCCCGTTGACGATGATGCCCGGCACATTCGCCATCGTTTCCACATTGTTGATGACGGTCGGTTTGGCATACAACCCTTCTACCGCGGGGAACGGCGGGCGCGAGCGCGGCTGCCCGCGATAGCCTTCCAGACTGTTCAGCAGTGCGGTTTCTTCGCCGCAGATATACGCCCCCGCACCGAGATGCAGGTGCAGGTCGAGGGCAT
>JALVZI010000382.1:0-6776 GCA_027022125.1 Anaerolineae bacterium
ATGGTGTACAGTCCCAGTGCGGCAGTGATGGCGTATCCCCAACCCGCGCGGCGATTACCCGCCAGCCAATCAAGCAGAAAAAGGGTGCTCAACGCGCCGAAGAGCGTGACCAGCCCGTACATGCGAACTTCCTGACTGTAATAAACCGCCATCGGCGCGAATGCCGCCACCGCTGCCGCCGCGAGTCCGCCGCCGCGCACGGGGAGGAGTCTCCGCCCCAGAATCGCCATCACCGGCACCAGCAGCGTGCCCGCCACCACCGACAGCAGCCGCGCCTGAATCGCGCCCGTGCCCGCCACCGCGAAAAATCCGTGCAGCAGGGCATAATAAAGCGGCGGGTGAATGTCGGCGGCGGTGAGTCGCAGCATGTCGACAATCGGCATGGCGGCAAAATACACGCTCCAGCCTTCATCGCCCCACAGCGGCTGAAAACCGAGCTGCGTCACTCGCAGGGCAAACGCGAGCAGCGTGAGTAGTGAATAATGAATGGTGAATAGTGAATAATTTTTCTTCATTGCGAAAAGGTGTCTGTTCAATGTGCAGTGGTACTTTGCCGATTTCACTCTTCGATACGCCCTGCGGGCTACTCAGGATGAAATCGGCAGGGAAAAACGCATCCTGAGTAGCAGTTCGCGCAGCGAACCGCGTATCGAAGGGCGTTTTTCCCGTCTTCCCTGAGTAGTTACGCAGAAAGTATATAATGGGTCGGGGCAATTCACAATTTGTCATTCGTCATTGGTCACTGGTCATTTGTTCTTTGGCGACATACAAAGGACAAGTGACAAAGGACAAATGACAATTTCACACAAATATGCTATCATGTTCCCATCATATCTCACGGAGCGACCCTATGCCCCCCATCAACGTTTTGCATTTGGCAGATATTCACATCGGTATGGAAAATTACGGGCGGCTCGACAGCAAAACGGGGCTGAACAGCCGGGTGGTGGATTTTCTGCGCCGCATGTCAGAGGCGATTGACACCGCGCTGGAACGGGAAGTGGATGTGTGCATTTTCGCCGGAGACGCCTACAAAAACCAGCGACCGAATCCCACCCTGCAGCGCGAATTTGCTCGCCGCATCAAAAAACTGAGCGACGCCGGCGTGCCGACGGTGCTGCTGGTGGGCAATCACGATATGTCCACCGCCGACCGCGCCGCCAGCAGTCTGGACATTTTCCACACGCTGGACGTGCCGCACACCATCGTCGCCAACCGCGAAAAACTGCACCATATCACCTGCCGTCGCGGGCAACCGCTGCAAGTTGCCGCCGTGCCGTATCCGCACCGCAACCGACTGTTGGCGCACGAACGGTATCGCAAAATGAATATCGCCGCACTGGATGCCGCGCTGACGGAACTGATGGGCGAAAGTATCATCGCGCTGGCAGATGAAGCCCGCCGCCAGCCCGATGTGCCGACCATCTTCACCGGACATTTTTCGGTCAGCAATGCCACGCTCGGCAGTGAACGGAGCGTGATGTTGGGACGCGATGTGACGGTGATGAAAAATTTGCTCGCCGACCCGGTGTGGGATTATGTGGCGCTCGGTCACATTCACAAGCATCAGGAATTGAACGGCGGCGCACACCCGCCGATTGTATATCCCGGCAGCCTGGAACGGATTGATTTCGGGGAGGAAAAAGAGCCAAAAGGCTTTGTGATGGTTCGGTTGGAAAAAGGGAAAGCCGAGTGGGAATTTGTGCAGGTCAAAAGCCGAAAATTCACCACCATCCGCGTGGATGTGCGCAAATCGGATGACCCGATGACGGCAGTGCTGGATAAAATTGACGAATTTCACGTAGATGATGCAGTGGTGCGGGTGATTGTCGCCGCCAAAGAGGAGCAAGACCCGCTGATTGAAGACCGGCGCATCTATCACGCCCTGAAAGACGCGGCATACGTGGCGGGCATCCGCCACGATGTTGACCGCCACGAGCGGCGGCGGCTGAAAAGCGACAATATCGAAGCGTTGACGCCGCTGGATGCGCTGGCACTGTATTTCGATGCGGCGGGAGTGGATGAATCGCGGCGGGAAACGCTGCTGAAACACGCGGAAACCGTTATCAATAGCGAATAGCGAGTTACGAATAGCGAATGGCTGACGGCTGACCGCTATCGTTTATACGGGCGGGAGAGAAATCCGTGTTTGAACAGCCAATTTTCCAACTCTTTATTGTTGGGTGCGGTGATGATTGCACCGCGGTCAACCCCGCGCACCGATAGCCCGCCCTGCAGCGGATACGGCGGTTCCAGCGGCTCGTCGCTGCCTTCTGTCGCCACCACCAGCGTGGGCACATTCACCTGCCCCACCAACTCGCGCAAACGTTTGGCAGCGGCAGAATTCTGGTCAACATCAATTTCTCGATAATCAATTTGATAGCGTTTCAGCACATCACGCACAAGCGCCATAAACGGATTGTACTGCGTCGTGCCATACACTATCAGCGTTTTAACGATTGTGTCCATTTGTTGAAACTGCCTTGGTCACATCTATGTATTGTTTAAATGCGGCAACCAACTGCGCCTGTTGCGGCGCATCAATTTGCGCCAAAACCTGCATCAAACGCTGACGGCGCATTTCAAACACATTTTTTAACTTTTCTATGCCGAGGTCGGTTAATTGCACCAGCACCTGCCGCCGGTCATCGGGGTGACGGGTGCGCGCCACCAACCCGCGTTCAACCAGCCGGTCAACAATGCCCGTCACCGTTGCCGAAACCTGATTCGTCTCTTCGGCAAGTGTGCCCATCGTGCAATTCGGATTGTGCCGGTGAATCGCCAACAGGGTGTGAAATTGCGGATAGGTTAAATTGAGACCGTTCAGCTCGCGCGTGCAACGGCGATATTCCATCCACACCATTTTGGTTAAAAACCGTTCCAGTACTTCAGCCAATTCTGTTGCCGATACCGATTTGAGGTTGTCCATTTTTTATCCTCAAAGGAAATAACTACAATAAAAATTGTAGCCAGTAGTGAACCGCATGTCAAACCTACCGACAAAGGAACCATTATGGCAGAAAAATTTAAGGTTATCATTTCAGATTTGCACATTGGACCCGGCGACACGTCTGCCGCCAACCCGCTGGAAGATTTCACCGCCGATGACGATTTTTCGCGCCTGCTGGCAGACATCGCCGCCGAAAGCGAGCAAACCGGCAAAGATGCGGAACTCATCATCAACGGCGATTTTCTGGAATTTCTGCAAGTGCCCGCTGTGGATGATTTCGACCCGAATGCCACCTATTCACCCGCAGCATACCGCGACACCACTGCCGCCGCATCGGTCAAACAGTTGAAAATCATTACCGCCAACCACCCGAAAATTTTTGCCGCGCTGGCAGATTTTCTGCATCCCGACCCGCCCGTGCGGCGCGTGACCATCCTCAACGGCAATCACGACGCCAACCTGTATTGGGCAGACGCGCAAAATGCCCTACGCGAAGCCATCGGCGCGAAAGGGCATCGGCGCGAGTGCCTGCAATTTGCCACCACCGTCATCAACCGCGACGGCATTTGGGTGGAACACGGCAACCAGCGCACCGAAAAAGTCAACCGTTTTCCCGATTTCGACCATCCCACCGACCCCGCCGACCCCAATCGCATTTATCTGCCGCCCGGTTCGGAATTTGTCATCAGTTATTTTAATTATGCCGAAAAAGAAGCATGGTGGCTCGATAATGTCAAACCGTTCACCAGCCTCATCTGGTTTGCCCTGCAATGGAATTTCGATTTGGCTGCCGACCTGCTGCTCGGATTTTTGGTACACAGTCCCGGTCTGCTGGTGGGGAGTTTCGCGGTGGAAGATGGCGATTCCACCCCGAATCTGGTGACGCAGTTGGAAGATGATGCCCAACGCGCCGAACTCGCCGCGCGGTATGCCGCCGACCCCGCCGTGCGCCGCGATGTTCACCGCCAAATTGCCGTGCTGCTCCGCGCGGCGGGCGCACCCCAACCACCGCAAGCCTTCGGTGCGCTCATCGGTGATGACCCGCTGGTGATGGCGCAGGCAGAGCAGGAAGAAATGCGGTCGGTGCTGGCAGTCGCCGCCCGGCAGATTATCGAACAGGGCAAAGCGAAAGCCGTCTTTTTCGGGCACACCCATCAACACGCCTTTGAAAAAATCGGTGATGACGGGTACTATATCAACACCGGTGCGTGGCTGTGGAATGAAGATATGAGCGCCGCCACCCGCGATACATGGTTCGATTTGTTCAACCACCCCGAAAAATTCACCGATTCGCGCCGCCTGCCATACGCCCGCGTGGATTATGATGCCGCCGGAAATCCCGTGCCGCAACTGCTCGATTATTCCGGGCAGGGGTTTCCACCGCCGCCGAACCACCGTTCATTTTGGCAGCGACTGTATGATTGGTTTCTGCGGCTTTTCGGCGCGGGGTAGGTTGGAGATTGGTTATTGGAGATTGGAGATTCGCTCATCCGCCCATTCGCAACTCGCTATTCGTAACTCGTAATTCGCTATGTCTCTCGACTTTCACCAAATTTCATCGCAAGTAAATAATATGGCGCGCGCCGTTGCCGGAAAATCGTCTGAAAAAGACGAACTGCTGGCAACCGCTCGCGAATTGCTGCACGCCCACGCCACCGATTTCGATTTTCTGCACGGGCAGATTACCGCCGCCGAAAAAGCCTCGGAGGGTGTGCGCTTCAATTGGCTGGGCGGTGCGCCCGTCAGCGAACCACTGGACGCGACTTTCGCGCCGCCGCCTATACCCGACCGCGCCACCGTCATCGCCAGCGACGGCTCGCAAATTCACCCCGACCGGCACGCCATCGCGCTCTATTTTCTGGTCAATGTGGGCATTATCGCCTACCGGCACGGCACAAAAACCACCCCGGATGTCCATTCGGCAGCCGAACTGTTTTTTGAGGATGGCGACCTGCTCACCGAGCAGGGATTGCTCATTTCCGGCAGTATCGTCAACGCCAAACGGGATGTGGCGGAAGTGGGCATTCTGGCGCAATTCGCGCCCGCATACGTCGCCGACGGCACGGTCATCGCGCTGATTGACGGGCAATTGACGCTGCACATGATGGAACTGTCGGGCAAAGAGCAGGAACAATACCGGCAATCATATCTGACCCATTTGGAAACCCTGCGCGCCCACGGCGCGACCATCGCCGCATATATTGACCGTCCCCGCAGTGGATTCGTGCTGTCGCTGCTGCATATCGCCAATCTGGGCGAAAATATCACCGAATACACCCTGCGCCACAACCCGTTCATCCGGCTGACCGACGCGCAACTTTTCGGCGACCTGCCCGCCGGACACCGCACCGCCATTTTCCGCCAACGTTCAAAAAACAACGCCGATTATGCGAAGGCGGGGCACGCCGTGCATTTCTTCTATCTGAACACCGGCTCGCCGGACGCACCGAACATCGCTCGGGTGGAAATTCCCGAGTGGGTTGCCACCAACTCCGACCGCCTGAACACGCTGCACGCTATGCTGTTGCAGCAAGCCGCCATCAGCGGCGGCTACCCGTATGTGCTCGCCCGCGCGCACGAACTGGCAATCATCCCCCCGCAAGAACGCGAAGCGCTGGAAACCATGCTGGCGGTATCGCTGCGCAAAGCGGGGGTGCGTGATGTCGGCGTCTCGCGCAAACAGGCGAGTAAAGACGCTCTTCGAGGCGATGGGCGTTTGTAGTTCAAAGTTTGTGGTTCAAAGTTTGTAGTTCAAGGTTCAAAGTTCAAGGTTTGAGGTTTCGCGTTTGGAGTTGGCACGATGGCAACGATTAAACGTTTTGAAGATATTGAAAGTTGGCAACTGGCTCGACGATTAACCAAAGAAATTTACACCGTATCCAAGCGCAATGGATTTGAGAAAGATTTTGGATTGCAGAACCAAATTCGGCGGGCAAGTGTCTCAATTTTATCGAATATCGCAGAAGGATTCGAACGAAATGGGAACAAAGAATTTCTGCAATTTCTGTCCGTTGCCAAAGGCTCAGCCGGAGAAGTCCGCGCCCAATTGTATGTGGCACTTGACCAAGAATATATTGACCAACAAACATTCGATTCGCTGGTAGCATTAACCGAAAATATCAGCAAAAAGATAAACGGCTTGATGTTCTACCTGCGACAAACAGCGCAAAAAGGCTCGAAATACAAATAACCTTGAACATTGAACCCCAAACAAGGAACGAATCTATGATTCCCATCGGACACGTTTTACGCAGCAGCACCACCGGTTTTGTGGTGGGCTGCAAAATTATGAAAGACGACACGCCGCAGTTCGGCGAGTTTGTGAAAGTTGCCGTCACCGAGCAGGTCAACGTTATCGGCATAATTTACGATGTCACCGTGCGCGACGACCCCGCGGTGCGCCAGTTGATTCTTTCCGGCACGCTGGCGGAGGAAGTGATCCTCGACCAGCGCGAAAACCGGCTCGTCCCCATCGAAATCAGCGTGCTGATTGTCGGTTTTCAGCGCGGCGAGCAATTCGCGCAGGCGCTGCCGCCTCAGCCGCCCATCAGTCTGGAAGCGCTGCACCTCTGCACCACCGCCGAAATTGTCGCTTTCACCGAACAGTTGGATTTCCTGCGGTTGATTTTCAGCGCGCCCAACATCCCCGCCGATGATTTGGCGGTAGCGTGTCTGACCCGCGCCGCGGAACTCCGCGCGCCGGAAATTCGGCGGCAATATCTGGTCGATGCGGGGAAACACATCGCCCGCCTGCTCTTCGATGATATGCTGCGGCTCGATACGATTTTACAGCAGTTGAAAACGGTTGCGCGGGGCTAAACTGACG